>NZ_JVGV01000031.1:0-4053 GCF_001076775.1 Streptococcus pseudopneumoniae | reverse complement strand
CGTTCTGATAAAGGTTTGGCATACAATTCACTTAAAAGTGTTGGGATATCTTCCCCTTGGTCTTGATGATACGTTGGGGTGACAGTCAGGTTTGGAGTCTCTGTCAAACTTGGTTGGGCTGGTTTAGCATTATCACTACTTGGTTTACTTGAGCTTGTAGAAGAATGTGAGCTCTGTTTACCATTCCAATAAGCTTGGGCAGCAGCCAATTCTCCTGCAGACAAATCACTCTTCGGAATATAGTGGAAATGATTGCCGTGCGGTACAATAAATGCGTCTCCTGTATCTTCAATCACATCTGTCGGACTAAAGACATACCCATCATCCGTTGTATAAGCGCCTCCAGTTCCTCGATTTGGTGCCTGCGTATTGAGATTAAAGTTTGGTTTAATGGTTGAACTTGGTGTTGAACTTGGTTTATCGGTACTGCTTGGTTTCGTATTGTCAGATTGACTTTGAACTGGCTGACCTCCAATTGGTAGATTTCGAGCCAATTTTTCTTCCAAAGCAGACATTTGCGAATAAGGAATGAAATGGAAATGATCCCCGTGAGGAACTGCCACACCATTGGCAGTACGTTTTGTAATCTGTGCTGGGTCAAATACTAATCCATCAGACTCCACATGACGTTGGCTAAGTGGCAAGGCATACAATTCTTGAAGAAGACTAGCTAAATCCTCATTTGGGCTCTCCGGAGCTGTAGCAGGATTTTGAGGAGTTTCAGATTGACTCGTTCTTAGAGTAGATCTTGTTTCTCCCCTGCTTGAACGGTATTCAACGGTACTTAATTGACTACCTTTTCCAGATAAGAAGGCTTGGGCAGCAGCTAATTCACTGGCAGACAAATCACTCTTCGGAATATAGTGGAAGTGATTGCCATGAGGAACAATATAAGCATCACCCGTGTCCTCAATGATATCCGAGGCATTAAAGATATACCCATCATCCGTTGTATAACGGCCTTGAGCTCTGGCAGCGACTACCGCTTTATCGCTAGAACCACCTCCGTGATTACTACTGTGTTCCTGCTTCTGACGTTTAATCTCTTCTTTTGTCCGAATATTGTCCGCATGAGCCGCATCTTTAAGGTAAACATAGTATTTACCGTCCACCTTAATCACATAGCCACCCTTGATTTCATTGACAATGTCTGAATCCTTCAACTGATAATTTGGATCTTTCATCAGCAGTTCTTCACTAATGATAGCATCATAAGGAACCTTGCCATTATAGTAGTGATAATGGTCTCCATGAGAAGTCACATAACCTTGATCCGTAATCTTGATAACGATTTGCTCGGCATTAATACCTTCTTTTTTACTGACTTCATCAGGTGTCAAAGTCTCTGCCTTTTGGCTTGGTTGGTTACCATCGATGTATGAAACACGGTTATTTTCTTTTACAGTTTGAGCTTGATGCAAACCTAGTTCATAAGCACAGACACTTAAAACAAGTGCTGCTGCTGATCCAGCTAGATATTTTTTATTGATTTTCATAATCTCCTCTTTTCTTAACTCTATTTGATTCACTATAAAACAATAAACCAGTTAATTAACTAGTTAATATTTTACTCCTTTTAGTACTGCTTGTCAAGAATTTTTCGTATATACATAATAAAAATGAAAGCCTCTTTATCGAGACTCCCATTTTTCATTAGTTTGTTTTTTCCTTATTTACAGGTGAAGGATTACTACCCTTTAACAACGCAAGTAATTTTTCTGCTTCTGCCATGATACCATTATTATCCATGGTTTGGAGACTCAAATTATTTCGTAAACCAGCTAGGGTTTCTGTCGCATTGCCTTTCAGACTAGCATCCGTTACTTTAGCAAGTAAAGCTTCTGCTTCTTTGAGCTTGGCTTCTACTTTTTCAGTCTCTACTTGAGGGACTTCTGGCTCAGCAGGTGTTTCCTCTACTGGTTCTTCATCCGCTTTGAAGTTCTTTTTGGGATCTTCACTGTGGTCTTTCTTACCTAAGACATGCTCGCTGGCATTGCCCCATCCATCATTAGAATGTGGACGTTCGTCAGGATGTTCAACATAATACTTAATCGTTGCAAATAAATCTTCCAACGTATAACCATTTGGAGCTTTGTATGAGTGATCATCAAACCAAGCAAATTTAATGTTATGGTAATGATCCTTATGAGGAATGATTAAATTACCATTTTTAACTTCTACTGTATGCTCAACCATGTATGGAAGTCGAACGAGTGGAATTCGTTTTTCCCCTTTCACACGATTGTAAATAGCCGCTGCACTATCTCCAGTTGGATTTGCTTGAGCATCTGCGTCTGCTGACGGAGGTAGAATTCCTTTTTCTTTAGTATAAGATTGAGCTGCAGCTTTTTCCTTATCAGAAAGGCTGTCTTTTCCAATCCAGTGACTATGTCCCATATGAGGCGTTACATAGGCATCTCCTTCATCACTGATAATATCATGTTCGTCAAAAATGTAACCATCTGAAGTTGTATACTTATCAGCTAATTGAGCAATGCGGACTTCATTTTCGGTATACTCAATCTGAGAATTTGGTTTGCCAAGTCGCTCTGGATGAGTAATTGGTGCTAGGAATGCCAATAAATCATCTACCAATTTTCCTTTATTAGAAGATTCATCATTCAAGCGTTCTGCTAATTTGTCTAAGGCTTGGAAATCAGAAACGCGACCTTTATTTTCAGACAAGGCTTTATGAGCCTCAGCCAACAGATTATATGCTTTATCATAAAATTCTTGGTCACGAGGAGCGACATTTTCTTTCTTCGCAACTAGATCGTGTGTTTCTTGAGTTTTCTTAGACAAGAGATTTTCAATAGCATCAATCTTATCCTTGGCTAAGTCTTTAGCTAGAACATAACGACTAGCGCCCTTATCTTCGAAAATATAACCGTCGCCAACTTTTCTAACAACCTGGTTGACATCAAATTCTGTCAGTTTATTTTCCACCGGTGCTTGAGGTTTGGTAGTAGGCGCTGGCTTCAGAGGAGTAACACTTGGCAAGACACTGCCATTTTGTCCCTTGACAGCTATCATACGAGCCAATTTTTCTTCCAGCGGTGACATTTGTGAATAAGGGATAAAGTGATAATGGTCTCCGTGAGGAACTGCCACACCATTTGCTGTACGTTTGATGATTTGTGCCGGATCAAAGACTAAGCCATCTGATTCAACATGACGTTCTGATAAAGGTTTGGCATACAATTCACTTAAAAGTGTTGGGATATCTTCCCCTTGGTCTTGATGATACGTTGGGGTGACAGTCAGGTTTGGAGTCTCTGTCAAACTTGGTTGGGCTGGTTTAGCATTATCACTACTTGGTTTACTTGAGCTTGTAGAAGAATGTGAGCTCTGTTTACCATTCCAATAAGCTTGGGCAGCAGCCAATTCTCCTGCAGACAAATCACTCTTCGGAATATAGTGGAAATGATTGCCGTGCGGTACAATAAATGCGTCTCCTGTATCTTCAATCACATCTGTCGGACTAAAGACATACCCATCATCCGTTGTATAAGCGCCTCCAGTTCCTCGATTTGGTGCCTGCGTATTGAGATTAAAGTTTGGTTTAATGGTTGAACTTGGTGTTGAACTTGGTTTATCGGTACTGCTTGGTTTCGTATTGTCAGATTGACTTTGAACTGGCTGACCTCCAATTGGTAGATTTCGAGCCAATTTTTCTTCCAAAGCAGACATTTGCGAATAAGGAATGAAATGGAAATGATCCCCGTGAGGAACTGCCACACCATTGGCAGTACGTTTTGTAATCTGTGCTGGGTCAAATACTAATCCATCAGACTCCACATGACGTTGGCTAAGTGGCAAGGCATACAATTCTTGAAGAAGACTAGCTAAATCCTCATTTGGGCTCTCCGGAGCTGTAGCAGGATTTTGAGGAGTTTCAGATTGACTCGTTCTTAGAGTAGATCTTGTTTCTCCCCTGCTTGAACGGTATTCAACGGTACTTAATTGACTACCTTTTCCAGATAAGAAGGCTTGGGCAGCAGCTAATTCACTGGCAGACAAATCACTCTTCGGAATATAGTGGAAGTGATTGCC
>NZ_JVGV01000030.1:0-91401 GCF_001076775.1 Streptococcus pseudopneumoniae | reverse complement strand
CTAACTTTTGGGGTGTTTTTATTATGAAATTAACTTATGATGATAAAGTTCAGATCTATGAACTTAGAAAACAAGGATATAGCTTAGAGAAGCTTTCAAATAAATTTGGGATAAACAATTCTAATATTAGGTACATGATTAAATTGATTGATCGTTATGGAATAGAGTTCGTCAAAAAAGAAAAAAATCGTTACTATTCTCCTGAATTAAAACAAGAAATGATTGATAAAGTCCTACATGAAAACTGGTCTCAAGATAGAGTTTCTCTCGAATATGCTCTCCCAAATCGTGGTATGCTTCCAAATTGGATGGCACAATACAAGAAAAACGGGTATACTATTGTTGAGAAAACAAGAGGGAGAGTACCTAAAATGGGACGTAAACCAAAGAAGAAACCCGAAGAGATGACAGAGTTAGAACGACTTCAAGCAGAAAACGAGTATCTGAGAGCGGAGAATGCTGTCCTAAAAAAGTTGAGAGAACTCCGCTTGAAGGAGGAAAAAGAGAAAGAAGAAAGACAGAAATTGTTCAAGAATTAATCACTGATTTTTCGTTAGATATTCTTCTAAAAACCATTAAACTCGCTCGTTCGACCTACTACTATCATTTGAAACAGCTAGACAAACCAGATAAGGATCAAAAGCTTAAAGCTGAAATTCAAGCTATTTTTACCGAACAAAAAGGAAATTACGGCTATCGTCGAATCCATTTAGAATTAAGAAATCGTGGTTATGTGGTCAATCATAAAAGAGTTCAACGCTTGATGAAAGTGCTCAATTTACAAGCTAGAATCCGCAAGAAACGCAAGTATTCTTCTCATAAAGGAGATGTTGGCAAGAAAGCAGACAACCTTATTCAACGCCAATTTGAAGCAGCTAAACCAATGGAAAAGTGTTATACGGACGTGACAGAATTTGCCATTCCAGCAAGCGCTCAAAAGCTTTACTTATCACCAGTTTTAGATGGCTTTAATAGCGAAATTATCGCCTATAATCTTTCAACTTCACCCAACTTAGAACAAGTAAAAACAATGTTGGAACAAGCATTCACAGAGAAGCGCTACGAGAATACGATTCTCCATAGTGACCAAGGCTGGCAATATCAACACGATTCTTATCATCAGTTTCTAGAGGGTAAGGGAATTCAAGCATCCATGTCACGTAAAGGTAACAGCCCAGACAACGGCATGATGGAATCTTTCTTTGGTATTCTGAAATCGGAGATGTTTTATGGTTATGAGAAGTCATTTGAGTCGCTCAACCAATTGGAACAAGCCATTGTAGACTATATTGATTACTACAACAATAAACGAATTAAGGTAAAACTAAAAGGACTCAGTCCTGTGCAATACAGAACTAAATCCTTCGGATAAATTAATTGTCTAACTTTTTGGGGTCAGTACATAGCTGGACCAAGTGCACCTACTATATGTAACATTCTCCCTATAAATGTTTCTAATCCCAAAATATGAGATTGAGTAAATATGGCAAGAAGCCCCCAAGATATATAAGTAATTCCAAATGTAAAATAAAGATAATTTTTTAAATTCTTTTTGTCAATTTCTGTCATTTTATCTTCCTAATCTTGATTATTCTACGTATAATATTTTTTTACTGCTTCTTAGTTGCTCTCGATTATAACTACCTATATTCTATCATAAAAACACAAAAAAGCCTTACAATCAAGGCTTTTCATTATTCATTTCATCAATACTTTAGTTTCGTAGATTCAGATTCGCATGATTAAAACTAGTCAATTTTCTCAATAATGTTTCCAAGTTTATCTAATACAAGACATGAATGATCATTTAGTGGAATTATGGGAACATTAACGAGTTCTTCAGCTCTATCCTTATTTGCTTTATCATTCCATGAATCATAATGGACACTAATTAAAAACTGACTAAAGACTCCTAATCCATTTTTTATCTTTATCTGATGATCTGAATTATCATTAGGTGAGACATAGACTTTTTCTCCTAATAATAGGGCTCCTGCGGAAAACCCTATAACTTTTGCTCCTTTATTCAGCATACGATAGATATAATTTTTGAACTGCTAATTGACGTAAGTTGCTAAATACTTTTCCGTATTTCCACCACCTATAATAATTAGATCAGCATCTAAATAGCTATCAAAATCAATCTGCTCAGTGTCCAAAAGTAAGTAATCAGTGTTTAGATTAGGAAATTGACTTTGGAAAACTTCCGTGTACTTTTTCATATAGGGTTGCCAATTATCTCGAAAAACTGTAAAAATAACAATTCTTTCAATCTTGCTTGATAATACAATTTTATCAACAATGCTATGTTTCTTTATTGGGGGATTCCCACCCATCAAAAAAATTTGTTCTTCCAATCTTTCACACTTTCTAAAGATATATAAATTTTGACCACATTATGAAATTATAATTTCTTCTTAAAATGAATAATTCTATTTGCCTCCTGAAATCCAATATTGAGATGAAATCTTATAGAATCCGTATTCGTTAAAGTACAGTCACTTGCAAATTCCTTACATCCTTTATTTTTCGCCCATTCCTCACATTTTGTACAGAGATTTTTAGCAATATCCTTTAAACGATATTCCTCGTCGACAATAATCCCTTCTAAGAATCCAACAGGACTATATTTACAACCTTCAACATAATCAAATCTGAGTGAACATAGTGCTAGACCTACAATTGTGTCACCTTCAACTTCAGTAAAGATTGCAGTATTTTTGCCATTCGTATATTTTTTAACTTCATCAATAGCTTCTTTATTGGTCAATTGGGGCCATAATTGTTTCATTAGTTTAGCCGTTTTTATAGAATCTTTTGTTATTCCATCCATATTGATGTTCCTCCGCAAATTACAAGCAAGTTTTTCGAATCACGCTGTTACTTTGTTACTCATTGATTGATACCAATACCATCCCCTTCTACTTTTCGCTATCTCAGATCGGAAGAGCAGAGCCACGAACTCAGCGGTTCGGACTTACCGTATCATTTCGCCGGTTCTCCTCCTCATTCTAAGAGTCCTATCGCATGGGAGATCATTTACTTCTACTTCGCTGATGCCTCAGTCGTACAAGTAGTGATACTGCCTCAACATGTGGTGCTAGTCAACATCTATATTATATAACGAAAGTAATAGAGTGTTTTATAGAATTATACTATAAAACGAAAGAGAATTACACACTCAACTCAAACAACTTATAAAACTCACCTCTCCTATCCATCAAGTCACAAAAAGAACCATCTTCAACAATGACGCCTGCTTTCATAAAGAGAATTCTATCGTATCTTTTCAAAATGTTTTCATTCAACTTGTGGGTTACTACAAGTGCAGTCAAATCTTGAATTTTTAAAATTGAATTTTCAATTTCAGTAGTAACTTTATTATCTAAAGACGAAGTAGCCTCATCTAATAATAAGATTGGTGTTTTTCGAATTAAGGCACGCGCAATACTAAGTCTCTGTCTTTCTCCCCCAGATAGATTTGATCCATTCTCGCCACATAAAGTTTGTAGACCTAATTCATTTTCTAAAATATAACTTTCTAAACCAGACTGCTGTACAGCTTTTTTTATATCATCTTCAGTAAAGGATTGACTAAGGGTAATATTTGCTTTTAAAGTATCATCAAAGATATAAACATCTTGCTGAACAATAGTCATTAAGTTATAAAGGCTCTCTGCTGAAATAGCTTGCAAATCTATATTATCAATGGAGATGTGCCCACTTGTTACATCGTAAAAACGCAGTAATAGATTGAGTAAAGTTGATTTTCCACTGCCTGACATACCTACTATTGCAATTTTTCCCCCCTTTTTGATCTGCAAAGATAAATTATTAAAAATCTTTTCCTCAGCATTAGGGTAGGAAAAATCTACATTTGAAAAAGAAATGACATCATCAAAATATTCTTTCGTTTTACCAGTCTGAAGTTCTGTTACATCTTTTACCTCAAATGCATCTAGTGTTGCCTGACCTTCACGGAATTTACTTATTCCCATACCAACTTCATTTAGTGGCATTACTACAAAATTGACTAGTTGAACAATAGCTGTTACACTCCCAATTGTGGTATAGCCATTAAATACGAGATACATTCCTCCACCAAAGGCTACTAAAAAAACAATCATCCCTGAAAGTTGAGAAATAACATTAGATAAAACATCAAATTTCCCTTTGATGAAATATATCTCATCCAATTTTTCGCTTTCATTTTTGTAATCTTGACCGATAGCCTCTTTCACATTAAAACTCTTTATAACTAGAAACCCTGCTAAAATATCTTTAACCTTAGCTAAATATTTCTGATCGGCTATCATAGAACTATTTTGTAGAGAGGCTGATTTTTGTCCAATAAATCCTGAAATCATCATAGGAATAATGCTAGCAATGATAACTAATAAGGTCAAAAACCAATTACCTATAAACATGGCTACTAGTGAGAAAATCATTAAGGAAATATTTTTTGAAATATTAAAATACTGGTGCAAATAATCCTGCTCAATTTTCTTCATGTTCTCAGTTAATATTGAAATAAATTTCCCTGATTTTTCCTTAGAAAATTCTCTATAATCGCTATCTAAAATAGATTTAAACACCTTATTTTTGTATCTTGACATAATCTGCCTAACAAGTTTATTTCTTAATCGAAGGGATATAAAATTAAGACTGGCATAGATAAATATTACGATAGCACCTATTAGTATCGCTTGGGTTAGAGCTTCCCTATTTTGGGACATTCCACTATCAATTATAATTTTAATAGAATAAGCAAAAGCAATATTAGTTAAAGGAACTAGTATATTAAAAATCATGAAAGTATAAAAAGACTTCTTATGGCACTTTGTCAATTGTTTCATTCCTAATCTACCTCATAACTCTTAAATTTCATTTAGAAAATGTGACATAAAATATTCTTCTAAGTCAATATTCTCTCTCCTAAGCTCTCTCATAGAGATCTGTTCTAGCATTTCTCCATTTTTGATAACACCAATCTTATCTGCTATCTGTGAAATTTCCGATAAAATATGACTTGAGATGAATATTGTAACACCACATTCCTTAGAAAGAGACAACAAAAGATTCCGAATTTCTTGAATTCCTATTGGATCTAAACCATTGATTGGTTCATCTAAAATTAACAATTTAGGTTTTGTTAGGAAAGCCCGAGCTAAACCAAGTCTCTGTCTCATTCCTAACGAAAACTCTTTTACTTTTTTAGTCGTATTTTTTAATCCGACCATTCTTAAGGCTCTTATTATATCTGATTCAATAATATTTTTCCCCATATACTGAGCGTGAATTTCCAAAATTTCTTTTGCAGTGCAATTATCATAAAAAATTGGTGATTCAATAATACTTCCAATATGACTTAGGATTTCTTCTCTGTGTTCTTGTAGATTTTTCCCAAAAATTTCAATACTACCAGATGTAACAGTTGATAAGGATAACATACATTTCATTAACGTTGTTTTTCCAGCACCATTCGGTCCTAAAAAACCATAGATTTCTCCTTCAGCAATTTGAAGGTTGATACCACTTAAAATTTCTTCTTTATCAATTGTTTTAAAAACTTCTTTTATTTCAACAATATTTCTCATTTCTATCTCTCTTTCTATATCTAGCTTTAAATGCAAGGATTTTTCTTCAGGAGCATAAATACCAACTTATACAGTCTCTTCGTTTAAATAAATCATCAAAAAATTAGCACTTTCCTTCCATTAAATTTAGCTATACTACTTGATATTAATATCTTTTCTTGAAATAGTATAAATTGAAAATGAAACAATCATTAAACTTATGAAACTAGCAAATATTAAGAAGAATAAGTTATCAACAAAATTATTAGTTAAACTGCCTGGACTTACATTCGAAAGTAACGCTGCTAAACCAAGTCCTGAAAGCATTGTTATAGCTATTGAATGCCTAATCATACCTAAAACAAAAGGTAGTATTCCGATTAATACTGTTCCAACTGTAATTCCAGCTAAGTTAATCATTTGATTAGCTACTGGGATATAATTTGATTCAGTTAAAACTGCTACTAATTTAATTAATAATTGAATAACTAAATGTGCAGTAAAATGAGCAATAAATGATATCAGAATTACTGTAAGCACTTTTCCCCATAGTAACTTTATTTTAGAAACAGGGTAGGAAAACAGCTGAAAAATTGTTCTTCGTTTAAATTCATCAATAATAATCGTAGACAATAAATAAGATTCAAAAATCAAAAATGCTGCTTTAGTAAATAAAGATCCAAACAATGATGTTGCAATTGCCCAACTTCCCCATTTGTCAGTAATTTTAATATTATTGGCACTCTGTCCAACAAAATCTCCCAGTTTATTATCAGTACCTAACCCCATGATTATGATTCCTGTAATACCTAATATTATCAATATAGTACCCAACCAAGCAAAAAATAATTTTGATTTTGAAACTTTATTTAATTCAATTTTAATAAGCGACAACATAGATTCTTTCCTCCAAAAAATTTTGTTAATATTAATTACAATATTCAAAAAGCACCTTACATACTTCTGGTATGTTAAAATTCAAAAAAACAAACATACTAAAGGTATGTATAATGGAATTCTTAATACCATATCTAGAGTATGGTATTTTTTAAAATATCAATACTTATAATTTATTTGACACCTTTTAAGTGATCAAATAATTGGAAAATTACTTCCATCATTTCATCAGAAATTAACTGTACCCCTAGACCTTCAAAAGTAAGTTTAATGAAATTCATTTTGCGCTTTAATTCTACTAATGAAAAAACGGAAATTTGGAAACCAATCCAAATATTTAGAGTTAAAACAATTAAATCTGCTAGCTCTTCTGGATATTCTGTTTTAATAGACCCATCTTCAACTCCTTCGTAAACTTTTTCTCTAATTTCGGGTAAAAAATCAGAAAATAGACCTAGATACTGCTCTCCTAACAAACGTGGACTTCTTAGCATGATTGAGGCAGAGTAAACGAGCCTTTGGTGTTCAAAATTAGAGAAAGAGTCCATCAAAGAATTTTGTATCTTTTCTAATGCAGTATCTCCTCTCCAATTGTAATTTAAAATTTCTTGATTGTTTTCGCTAATGATTGTTTGCAGTATATCATATTTAGACTCAAAATGATGATAGATAACACCTTTTGTTAATCCACCTAAGCCATCTATGATATCTTGTATTGACGTATTGTCAAATCCTTTTTCTAAAAATAAATTTTTTGAGACCTCTAGTATTTTTTTTCTAGTTTCATGTGAGTTTCTATTCCTTGCCATTTTAGTTCCTTTCTATCATACCGATGGTATGTAATTCTATTGTAGTGGAAGTAACTAATAATGTCAAGTTCTTTATTGGAAAATGCAAAAAAGCCTTACAATCAAGGCTTTTCTATACTTTCACAAAAATCCTAATAAATTTCCATTCAACTTCTTCTAAGCATCTTTTCTAAAAAATAAATTGACAATCTCATCTTCCGAAAAGTCTAGCTCACAAAGTTTTTCAAACAAAATTTTCACTAGCTTGTTAGATTCTTGATATCTTAACTCCTTTATTTCTTGCTCGCTTGCTATCACAAAATATCCTAATGTTCCACAGCTAATAATCAAATTCTGTTCTTCGAGAACTTTCATTGCTTTTTGGACAGTTGCCGGATTACACTTCTCGTTTTCTGCTAATCTCCTTATTGAAGGAATTTGTTGTTCAGGTGCATAATCACCTCTTAAAATAGTCGTTCTTAATTTTGATGCAATTTGTAAATATAGATGGTGTTTCATTTAATCTTTTTATTATCACTTTGCTTAACAAACTTCCAATATGCAGAATAGGGGATGACTGTAGCTAGTAGAAGATAGTATTTATTTGCAAACATATCTGCTTCTCCTTTTGCATTGAAATGAATCGGAACTTTTTCTGGGAGAAATCTACAAATAACAACTATTATAGCTAGCATTACTAATAACACCAAAATATCTTTTATCAGTCTGTTTTTCATCTTATTTTTCTCCTTTAACTAGATAAAATTTGACTTGCTTATTGTTAAATAAACACCGATTGTAATAATCAATAAAACTACTGATACTACCTGTAAAACAAATATAATCGGAAGATTAAACAGCCAATTAAGCAAAAGTGGCATAATAAGCGCAATCATACCAATAATTCCAGTTACAATAACAGGAAGACTTTGTTTGACAACTATCATCTCACTGTCCCAATCATAGTTAGGATATTTTTTATTTAATGCAATTCCGATTACAGTTATAAAAAAGGAGTAACATATAGGAACAATAATTAGGTTCGTGACTTGAATGAGATTCATATCTAGTTTTAGCACAAATACAGATATAGAAATCATATATCCAATCAAATGAAGTGTAAGATTAACAGCTATCTTAGCATTTAAAATCATTCTTACCTCAACCGGAGAACTTTTCAAAATCCAAATATTTTTACCCTCTAAAGACATAGATGAAGCTGCTGGACAACTGAGTGAAAGCATAGATGAAATAAAGACGGGAGCTAAGTTTGAAAGATACTCATTTATATTTTCAATTCCTGCAGAATTTCCTATTTGCCCTACAGAATTAAACAGGAAACATATACTAAAGACACATAAAAGAATCACTCCAAGCCCAGCATTCAAGACTGCCATATAAGAACTTAAAAATCGTCCAAGCTCTTTTTGATACAAGGCAAAAAATACCGATTTTCTTTCATAAGATACTTTGTCATTAGCATATCTTGATTTTGTATTGGCAAGTGTATTAAGTAGTCTATACTTCAACGAAGCAATTTTGACAAATAGATAAAAGACGACTATTGAAAGAACTATATAAAATCCCATCCCATAGTACATTGGAAAATTGTAGTATGACATAAATAGTCTAGAAATTGGATACAGTCCAGTAATTTGCTTAGCCAGAGTAACCCCAATACTACTTTCATCACCTGATTGCAAAGCTGATAATGCAAAATATCCAATTATACCTAACATCGCAAATGAAAAAATAAGAGAGATAACATTTTTCCTTTTAAAAAAAGATGAAGCGACAACAATAACGATTCCCATGCATGTCGCTATACACATGGGGATCAAAGGGGTAAAAATTATAGAAGCAAAATACAATATAATCTGTAGGAGGTTTAAACTTCCGTTCAAGCCCCATACAATTCCACCTGGAAGCATAAACATCAAGCCTATTAAAAAATTCAATAAGTACATAAACATGAACTTGCTGGTGATAATATACGAACTTTTAACAGGTAAGGATAGGAGAATTTCCATATCTCGACTGCCAAATAAAATGCCATTCGAATAAAAGACAGTCAAAAATAATATTGAAAAACTTGATACAGAGACCATATATGCCGGTATCAAGTCCTGCTGTCCAACGTGTACCATTGTTTTCGCTGTTAGTATATTATAAACAAAGCAAAATAAGGAAAGAGTTATTATGCCAAAACTCGCAATAGCCATTGAACTTTGTTTTTTATTTCCTGAATCTCTAATCTCGTTAATAGGAAAGAAATTAATCAATTGCGCTTTAAGCAGTATCCAAATGTTACTCATTGTCCTGCACCTCCATGAAAAATGCCTCCAATGATTCATCACCTTTGACGTCTCCTGTATTGCCACTTGCAATTAACTTTCCATTTTTGATAATGGCAATCTTATTACATAATTTTTCCGCAACATCCAATACATGGGTTGAAAAGAAAATAGCACCTCCATCTGAAACACACTCATGCATAATTTTCTTTAGTAGGAAAGTTGCTTTGGGATCTAGCCCAACAAAAGGTTCATCTAAAATCAACAGTTTGGGAGAATGTACAAGTGCAGAAATAATGGCTGTTCGTTGCTTCATACCATGTGAATATGAAGAAATAATCCCCGAAAGATGCTCAGTCATATCAAATAAATCACCGTATTTTTGGATTCTCTCCCTGCGTATTTTTGTAGGAATTTCAAACAAGTCAGCAATAAAATTAATATATTGAAGTCCTGTCATATGTTCATACAAATCTGGATTATCTGGGATATACGCCATCATTTTTTTACAAATAACAGGTTCTTCTTTAATAGAATGACCGTTGATAATTATACTTCCGTCTTCAAAATCATGGATACCGACAACTGCCTTTATCGTTGACGTTTTTCCCGCACCATTTGCTCCAATAAAACCATAAATATCTCCAGGCTGTACTGAAATAGATAGGTTATCCACAACCTTCTTATCCCCATAACTTTTACTAAAATTCTTTATCTCTAACATATTTTCGTCTCCATTGACAATTTGTCAGTCTTGTTTTGAAATAATACCGATAGCTTGTTTTGATTTAGCTATCGGTACATAGTTCTCTTTACAAATATTCTATTTTTTTTTAATTGCTAAAGAGTCCTTTTGTATTTAGATTTTGTTCCAGCATTATCTTAAATGCATTCAAGTAATCTTTGACAGGTTCTTTCTTTGAAGTTATTATACCTATGTTATTTGAAACAAAAACATAGGCTGTCATCAGAAATTCTGCTGTTTCTGATGGATATTTTACAGAAAATACTTTTTCTGAGATGCCTTGATTTATTATCCTCTCAAAATATATAGTCAGTTTTTCAATGAGCTTATGAGATAACTTATCTAACATATAACGATTTTCTTCAAGATCAACCGTCTTTTGTAACTCAGTTCCTTCCGCTGAAACGTTATCTGTAGAGATTATTGTGGCATCTATAAAGGCTCTTATTTTTTCAATAGCAGTTTTGTCGTCATCATTGACAATCACATGAATATCTCTCAATAATTTCTCTGAATAACGTTCCACAAGACAATACAGAATATCTTCTTTGTTCTTAAAGTGATAGTATAACAAACCTCGTGATATATTTACCTTATCGACTATATCCTGAGTTGTTGTGTTCGCATATCCTTTCTCCATAAAGAGGAGCATAGCAGCATCCATAATCTCAGCCCGTCGAATTTCCGGATCTTTTACATCTCGCATTTTATTCCTCCTGATTATAAATTATACTACTCTACTGACAAATTGTCAATTATAAAATTACCTTTTTGAGGATACCAAAAAAATCCTTGACACCAAGGATTTTTCGTCAACATTTTTTTCTAAGCTCGTACAAGCAGTGATACCGCCTCAACATGATGCGTCTGCGGGACTCAAAAGGTTTGGGGAACCTTTTGAGGATTAACTACGTTTCTCCAACAAGCTTACACACTCCACGTGCGTTGTTTTCTTTATTTGTACACTTTTTTTCGTCATCGGTTACGGTATTAAAACACAATTTATCATTTTCTATTTTAGCATTCTTCCTTTTAGATTTGTAAGATTTTGCATCTTTAGTCGAAGAATCTCCCGTTTTAAAAATTATAGTCAACATTGCTGGATCAATTTCTCCATCAGAATTTATTCCGCCTACTATGATTTTTTCAACGATACTTTCAAAAATGTCCTTGTCAAACTCAGTCAAAGTCTTTTGTGAAGTTAAAATTTCTTTAAAATTCTCTAATCTACTTTTTATATCAACTTCTGATTTTAAAGTTACTTCTAAGTTTACTTTTTCTTCTAAAAGTTTTTCTTTCTCAATTTGTATTTGATTGAATTTATCTTCATATACAGAATCACTTATTTTTCCATCTAGATTCATTGAAACTAATTTTTCTTCTTTTTTGTACAACGAATTTAATTTACTAACTATCTTATTCAACTCTACTTTTAAGGTATCATCAGTAAGCTCTTCTTTTATAATTTCAAGAAAGTCTTCAGTTAGGTTATTATTTTCATAAAACAACTGTTGGTAGCTCTGTAAAAAAGCATTTTCTATTGCTTTTTCCTCTATGCCTTTACTATGAGTGCAATGCTTTTTACCTCTCTTTATAGATGTTGTACAGTGCCAAATAATCTTTTTGTACTCTGAACTAGAGTGCCAACTTCTTCTAGACAGAACAGTACCACAAAAACCACATTCCAATCTACTGCTAAAAGGGTACATTCTTGAATATCTTTCTCGTTTACCTTTTGTATTTGCTATGGTTTTTTTGTTTCCTGATCTCCGTAATCGAATTTCTTGCGCCTGTGTAAAAATTTCTGGACTAATTATTGCATCATGATTATTTTTAATGTAGTATTTATCTTCTTCACCGAAATTTATTAAACGTCTCTTACTAATGGGATCAACAGTGAAAGTTTTTCCCATTAGAATATCACCTTTATACTTCTCGTTTTTAATAATTCCTAAAACTGTTGTATCTTGCCAGTGATCAAGACCTCTCGGAGTTTTATAACCTAGTTCATCAAGTTCTCTAGCTATTGCCCTACCCCCAATACCATCAATGTATCGTTCAAAAATATAACGTACTATCTTGGCTTCTTTTTCATTTATTGATATCGACTTTGTATCTTGATTATAGTCATAACCAAGACAACCTTGAAAACCAATAAGTTCTCCACGTTGCATCTTCATTTTTAAACCCTTTTTAACATGGGCAGATGTATTTTCAACTTCCTGTTGAGCCACTGAACTTAATATCGTCAATAGTAACTCACCATCCATAGTTAAAGTATCAATATTTTCTTCTTCGAAAAATACACCAATTTGTTTATCTTTGAGCAAACGAACATATTTGAGAGTATCTAATGTATTTCTAGCAAAGCGAGCAATGGCTTTGGTAATGATATAGTCTATTTTTCCATCAAGGCAATCTGAAATCAATCTTTGAAAATCTTGTCTTTTTCCAACTTGAGTTCCTGAAATCCCTTCATCAGCATAAATGTCAACCAAAATCCAATCTGGGTGCTGTGATATATACTCTCTATAATGACGAACTTGAGAATCATAGCTATTTTTTTGATCATCACTATCGGAACTAACACGACAATATGCTGCTACTCTCCTCGATAAAGAACCACTATTATCATTTCTTCTAGTTACTAAAGGATTTGCTTTTATAATTTCAACGTTATTTGACATGGCTTAACCTCCTATTTCTCTGCATTTATTTTACCGCAACCAATAAAAAAGGTCAGCTAATTTGTGTATATTTTACGCAGTTTCAGCTTTATTTTTTCATATTCTTTTTCGCTAATAAGTTTTTTTAAGAATAATAGATTTAGCATCTCTAGCTCGACTATATAATTTTTTAAATTTGATTTCAAAAAATCACTTCCCTTTTATCTTTTATCAATCTCCTCCATGGCATGACTGATGAAGTCATCATAAGAATTTCACTTACTGCTCTTTTACGTTGGCAGCCTGAACGGTCAGAAGTATCATTGTATATCATTTGTATCATGGCATATAAAGTATCGCTCTATTTTATTGATGGTTTTAAATCGCTCTTATCATGGCGAGCCATTCAAATTTGCTCCACAAATGAGGAAAGTACCATTTTGGACTATTCAATTTTCAAAGAACAAATAAAAAATCCCCTCATTTTCACACTCTATGAAATTGAGGAGATTATTTTCTAAAGCGAATTTTATCAGGAAAATCTGTCAATCCCAATAGGTAGTCTGTACTAACATCGTAAAAGCTTGAGAGAGTTACCAATACATCTGCAGTTAACATATGTTCCCCCCGTTCAATTTTAGCATAAGCTGAGTTTGTAAACGAAAGTATTTTAGCTATTTGTTTTTGGGTCAAATCGTGATCTTCCCTCAAATCTCTCAAACGTCTGTACATCTAGCTTTCTCCTGAGAAAAGTATAATATATAAAACTAAGAAATCATTCAAAGTGTCCAAATTGGACATTTTGAACTAAAATTAATTTATTAAACACTTCTCATAAGCATATCTATTAACCATCTGAGAGCAAAGATTTTATCAAATATTTAATATTACTGACTTTCAAAAATTAGTATTATTTTAAAATAAAGTGAAACACAAAAGACATGTTTATCTGATATATTATAGTCTCAAAAATATTACAAAATTATAGGAAAATGTTCACAAATCAATCATACAAGCACTTCTCTGAAGCTGAACAATACTAAATTTTAGGTTTATTTAAACAAAGGAAAAAACTGCTTAGGCTGCTCGTCGTTAGGATAGAAACCGTTCTATTTTTACTTGTAAAACTAATCGAGATTCTGTAACACAGGTGAAACAAATCAATGGATAGAAGATCTACTGATAACAGTATTATGCAAATCCAATCTAGAATTTTCATTATCATTCTATAGAAGCTAGCTATTACTTGTAACTTAATAAGATTTAGTCTGACTTTCTGACAGAGTTCACAGAAGTGATGAAAGAAAAACCAAGGGGACATAGTATGAAAACTTTCGTCCACACTTATAAATTCCAACCTTTTGATTATGTGACTATTAGTTAGCATATTTCGGGAGTATAAAAATTTAAGCATTGAAAATTGCATACTATATTTTACTACTGATTATTCCAGAACTTTCCCTCCTGATAACATGTTACTCTAAGTTGCTCTCAGTGGGAATGATTAGTATTATCACTCATGGGAGTTTCACCCGCTATCTTTTTACGATGGCGGCCTGAACGGTCAGAAGTATCATTATCATTAATTGTGTCATGGCAGATAGGTTACCATACTATTTTTGAATAAATGATTCTCGCTCTTTTCCTAGCACATTACATTCTATTGCTCAACAAATAAAGTCCCACCTAAGATTATTCAATTATCAATGAACAAATCAGGAGGGACTGTTTTTTATTTTTCAGGTAATAAGGACAATCTGCCAGCCCTAATGTATACTTTATAGAGGGAAGAGAGCATTATTAAATAGTCAGTAGATAGCTAGCGTTCGTTGAGCACCCTCAATCTTAGAGTATGAAATTGACTCCAGAACAAGTACTGTGCAATATACTCTTGCGTAAATCAAATCTCTGACGCGCCTATACACTCGTTCACTTCTAAGGAAATTATAGTTAAGATCTGAACGAGACTTGTATTTTATGCCAAATTGGCATAAAAATATTTAAAAACACACTTATAAATTAAATAAATATATTATTAACTATTGTTAATGATTAATAGTGTAAAACATAAAAACGAACAAGATTAATTTTCTAATAAGGTACATTCTTAATCCGTTCGTTTTCTATTTAATAGTTTTTACTATCTTAAATGCCGATTGTTGATTTATATATCATTTTAGGTACTGCTATCTTTTTCATATATAAAATATGTCGAAAATATTGATTCACCCTATTGATTTTTATCGTTGATCAAGGCCCATTGATTTTTGAGTTTTTCTTAAATCCTAATTGGTTTACTGAAAAAATCGTCTAAAGCTTAATTCTATTAATTTGCTGACTTTCACGCTCCTTTATTAATAAACTGAGTTTCAACCAATTCTTTATAGAGTTTATTCCTTGATAATAGTTCTTGATGAGTACCGAAGTCATGCACTTCTCCTTCTCTTATTAAATAAATTGAATCAGCGTTTTGAATAGTAGATAATCTATGAGCAATTATTAAAACAGTTTTCTTACTAGATAAATCTTTAATTACTTGTTGTATTTTTGACTCGTTTATACTATCTAAATTCGATGTACTCTCATCCAATAATATTATGTCATTCGGAGAAATTAAAGCCCTAGCTAACGATAACCTTTGTTGTTCACCACCACTCAAAGTGAGTCCAGACTCCCCTATTACCCTATCTAGTATTTCGTCCTCAGGAATATCCTGAAAAAGATTAACTAAATTAAGTGCATACAAGCAGTCAAATCTTGAAACATTCTTATTAGCTATTTGTAGATTCTCTAGTACTGTTCCAGAAAAGATTGAAGCATTTTGTTCCACAAAGGTTATCTTTGAACGAAGAACTTTAATTGGCAAATCATAAATATTATTTCCATACAATTCTATTGACCCATTATCTGAATCATAAAATCTTTCAATAAGTTCAAATATTGTTGTTTTTCCTGAACCAGATGGTCCAACTAATGCTGTCACTCCCGGACCATTAACTGAAATATTAATCTTGTTTAGAATATTTTTGTCAGAATTGCCATTATATTTAAAGGTTAAATTTTTAATTTGCAAAACTAGATTCGATTTTTTATCAAGAACATTTAAAGAATTTACATCATCTTCTATCGGAAGTTCCAATGCAAGTTTAATCCTAGAATAAGCTCCTAACCCTTCATTTATTGATGACAATACTCCTCCTAGCATTGCAGCTGGAGTCAGTACTAGCATTACATACATTATAAAGGCACTTAGATTTCCAATAGATATAATCCCTGTAGCAACTCTAATTGAACCAATTCCAATAATTATTATTAGCATTATTTGTAGTGCTATATTGGAAAAGCCACTTATAATCGATTTAAAAATAGCTACTTTTTTACCAATTTTTGTCGCATTAGTTACAACACTACTCATTCTTTCAATAAAAACAACTTCTGATAAAAATGCTCGAATAGTTCTAATCCCCCGCAAAGTTCGTTCTAACTCAGAGGATAACTCTCCAACTATTTCTTGTAAATCCTTTGCAATCGGTCTAGTTTTTTTTCCAAGCAATAAGCCACAAATTAAAAGAGAGAGTACGGCTAACAAAGATACACCAAATAATTGAATATCAAGATAAAACATCATAATTAATGCAAATATCATTGTAAATGTTTGTGATATTAATTCTACTATTCCTTGGCTCAAAATCCCCCTTAGCTGGGCTGTATCCGCACTCAAGATTGATGCCAAATCCCCAATCTTTTTAGTATCAAATACTTCAATCTTATATTTTATTGATCGATTTACAATTTGAATTCGTAAACTACTCACTAAATTTTCACTAATACTCTCCAATATATACTGCTTAATTGAGTTAAGGATTGCAGATAACAATACTATTATGGAGAAAAATATTACAGTTTGTCCTAAAATGTTATCGTTAATATTGTCAATAATTTTTGAAAGAAGTATTGGTTGAAAAATTGATAATGTTGACGAAATCAGTGCAATAATCAAAGCAATACTTATAGCTATTTTATAAGGTTTTAGTAATGTTAAAAATTCCCCGAACGTGACTTCTGAATGTTTTTGACTATTCATTTTTCAACCTCTTTTTGACTTTCAAATAAATTAATAGGAGTAAAATCAAATTCCACAATAACAATATGATATGACTATCAGATACTGCTGATATTTTAAAACTTTCAGAAATAGTTTCATAATAAATGAATGGTAATACTCCAGGAAATACACGCTCAATATAGGGTATAACTAATATTGGAAATAGTAGCAAAGTAGCTATCGCTGTCATCGAACTCTTAAAAAATAAAGTTAAATAATATGCAATGAAGAAACACAAAACGCTACTAAATAGATAAGAAAAAAACTGTATTACGTTAACTTCTTTAATACTTCCTTTAAAAATGAAGAAGATTGCGATAACTAAGAATGATAGAATTGCTTGTAATACACAATCTATCAATTCAACAATAATGATTTTTTGTGTACTGCTTTTTTTGTTTCCGGTTAATAAATAGACTATTTTAGATTCTGGATTCTCGACTTCTATAGATCCATTTATCAGTCCACCAATCATAAATAAATAAGATGTAATTGCCAAAATTTGATTAATTGATAACACAATATAACTTCCATTGATTTCAAATGTTATCAAACTAAGAATACATGTAAATAGAATAAGCAATAAATGACTTAAAATTTGTATTTTCACTGCATTCAAACTATATTTTTTATAAATAAGAGCATATACTATTTCATCCATATTTCTTGTCCTTCTGATTTTTATACCAACCTTTAATATACATCAAAATAGTTACTATTGATGCTTGAGATAATAATAATAATAAACCATACATTTCCGAAGGATTGTTATTTTCTACTCTTCCAAATACAAATGACTTTGCACCTATTAGGGGTAATAAATTTTCAAGTGTCGGAGAAACGACTTTCAATATGCCTGATAAAGTTATAATAAGAATACTTACAATAACAATGACAGAGGGAATAGGCTTTCTTGTTATTTTTACTAAAAACATTGAAAGCAATGTCAATGTTATGGCAAAGATAATGATTCTTAACGTCACTTCTAAAACAAGACCTAGGCTAAGATAATTTTGCAATGTTTCATCTAACATCACATAGAGCATTGCACTATTTATTAGGGATAGAGCAACTGTCAACGTACTGGCTACAATAATTCCAGAACAAATCTGACCTGTTAAAATCGTCTGCCATTTTGGTGTTAATAATTTAGTTAATGATTCCTGACCAAATTTGTACTCCGTAGATAGAATCAGTGCAAATAAGATTGGAAAAAATAGAATACTAGATTGATAAGGGGAAGACAATACAGCATCTCTTACTGTTTGAAACTCCGTTAATTGACTAGTCGTATCTTCAAGCATAAGAATCTCTGTATTACCATTTGCTATCGCATTAATGACTTGAATATTTTGAAAGGTAAAGAATATAGTGATTCCAATCACAATTGCTACACCCCTCCAAAAAAGTGGCAATGATAATATTTTGTATAGTTCACTACGAGTATTTTTCATAAATCATTACCCCCATCTAACTTGTAACAGACTTAAAATATGCTTCCTCAAAAGAGCCATATTCTTCAAGAACATCTTTACTGCTACCATCAATGACTACCTTACCATTAGATAATCCTACAATTTTATCAACCGTAAGTTCTAACTCATTCATATAGTGGCTTGTGATTAAAACTATTTTATCGTCTCTTACAAATTCTCTTAGAAACTCTCTAACCCATCTAATTCCATCTGGATCAAGTCCATTAATTGGTTCATCCAAAATAAGTATTTTAGGATTCGCTAAAATAGCCGTAGCCAGCCCCAGCCTTTGCTTCATTCCAAGTGAGTAGTCTTTTATCTTTTTATTGCCAACATCCTGAAGACCAACTATTTTTAAACATTCTAAACATCTCTGCTTATCTATACCACTAGTTAAAGCAATCCACCTCAAGTGATTATAGGCCGTCCTTGTTGGATTGGGTTGAAAACTATCTAGAAATGCTCCTACATATCTGAAGGGGTATTCCCCCAATTCTTCATAATTTTTTCCATCAAAAGTCGCTCTGCCTTCATCTGACGAAATCAAGCCAAGCAATATTTTTATTAAAGTTGATTTACCAGACCCATTTGGCCCAATTAATGCCGTTATTTCTCCCTTTTTTGCTGTAAACGAAACTTCTGAAAGAACACTCTTACTGCTAAAACCTTTGCTAATTTTCTCAATTTGTATCATTTATCTTTTCCACCTTTTACAAATATAATTTTTTGAAATTTGGATAAATCGATTTCTTCACCAATGGGTTTCCCATCAATTTCAACCCATGCATGGGCTATAAATGGTGATACCTGAAATCCCGAAATCCAATCAGGAGTTCGCCTAGCTATTATTCCCCACAGCATAACTGCTACGGATCTTTGTAGACAACCATTCCCTGCACATCTAACATTAATTGAATTTATATATGTGCGCCATTGTTCTACTTCCGCTGGAGTAGCACTTTGAGTCCTTTTACTTAATTTCTCAATAATTTTAGATAGTTTCTTAGGAGGTAATCTAATTAAAAAAAACGATACATTGGCACAAAAAAATGCTGTAATTTTATTTTTAAATGATAATTTCGTTCTCTTTTCCATTCTAACTGGCGAGCTCATTTAGCCACCTCCAAAATCTGTAATTTCTGAAGTTTCTCTAATATCTCTTTATAATCTTCCATAACTTGCGATAATTTAACGGAGTAACGGATAGAAATATTTTTACAAAATTCTTCAAATGAAACACCTTCAATTAACAGACCTAAAAAATTCGTAGTTAATTGATCAAGATGGTAATACTGTCCATCATTAGAATTTAAAACTATACTACCACCATCATCTGTCTTACTAATATTAAGATTTGACGATAACTTATATTTCATATATACCACCACTTTCACAATAACCTCTCAGCCAGTATTCAATGATTTGAATCCTCATAATGTTTTCTAACTGTTCTCCATCAGCACTAAATTTATTTAGCGATTGTAATAACTTTCTCTTGTCTACCAACCCTAACTTATAAATCAAACATTCTTCAGAAAAGATTTTTTGTAACATATTCTTACGATTATTGTATTCCGTAAAGGTTGATTTGGTATACTCCCCTTTATCTCTTCGCTTAAAGTATTCAAGTGACATAGATTCTGATCTTATCTCAGCCAACATAGGTTTAGTTACTTTTGCATTAAATCTTTCATCTATATTATATTGTAATGCTGACTCCACGATGTCATATGCTGTATACGGGCTAAGAAATCTAAATGACTTATCATTCGGCACCATTGCATTCAAATCTCTCTGTAAAAGACTATGAGCTTCAACTTCTTCAAGAATTCTATGAATAGATTTATCATCCGAATATGGTTCAATATTTTGTTCAGCATATGAACTTGCACAACTTGTAATTAGATCTCTTGCTGTTTGGGTTACAAAATTTGCAACTGATGGTTTTGGAACCCATTGAGAACTATACTTTATATCAAAATCAATCTGTTCGATTTCTCGACATTCTAAACATCTCAAATTATCAGATAAACTTTCATTATCAACCAATGACTTAAAAAATTTAAAAAGATTGAACTTATTTAATCTTGCAAATCCATATAAATTTTTTATGCGATTCGGGTAATTAGAATGATACAAGGACCAAGCCATAGTAGATAGGGGACCAAATAGCTCATCACCACCATGACCATTTATATGCATACCAATATCGTTTTTTAGCCCAATTTCTATAATTTTCCTAGCTAGACTTATATAGCGAAACGATTCTGACGGACCAAATGGGAGTGCTTTATATATATCTAAAGGATTTAAAGAGTTTAGAGTAATTGTGCTACTATACGGTAAAACCGTATGCTCTGCCGAAACCTCCTTACTTGCTCGTTCTGACCATATAGCATCACTATCAGCGCCATCCTCTGGAGATAGAAAAATTGTATTCAACTCTACTCCTAAATCCTTACAAAAATAGCAAAGAGAAGTAGAATCTAAGCCGCCTGATAAATCTGCACTTATTCTGATTTGTTTTCCCAAATTTTTCTGTAATACATCCTTTACATTTTGACGTAATTCTACTGCTACTTCAGAGATCCTTTTATTACCACCGTTACTTCTAAAAGGAAATACCTGACTAATCTGACCTTTTAAAACTACAAGCATTTTTCGACTATTTAGAAGTTTTATATTCTCCCATGGTGTTAACTCACTAAATGGATATATAGTCTCAAAGTTTACGATACGTAAGGCAAAATAAGTTTTATTTAATTTTTGCTTTGTAAGATTAGAAATTAATTCAGGATGGAATGAAACAAATAATTCATCATTTCTTTCTAGATAATATATTGGATTACAATTATTAAAGTCCCCACTGGCTATAAGGTGATTCTCTTTTGTAACTGCTATAAAAGATGTATGTTTTTTTAATTTACTGAGATTATTCTCAATCATTTCAAAGTTCAAATCTTCTCTTGCTAAAAAATTACTAATTTCCTCAGAATCATTGTGATGTTTAACTACCATTAATAAATTATCAGCAGTATATACATTAACTTTATTTAAATTAATCAGTTCGTCTACCAACATATCAGCAGTAATAACTTGATTTTTTTCTACAATAATATTAACTTTCATAACGATTTATGTTTTATACCAATGACATAAACAATAAGCGGAGTTGCTCACCCTCCGCTCATTATCTATATTTTTCGATTACAACCATGGCCAGTGAATAACAATCAACGCACGAAAGCCAAGTAAATCACGTTCACGTGCAGTGCCTGCACCATTTGTCAAAGTTCGATAGCTACCGATTTTTGTAATAGTTGGTTTTTGGTACATAACATTCTCCTTCCTATTATTCATATTACCCTATAGCAATTTCAATCGAGTAACAACTATGTTTACCTGCTAAATCCTGAGCAAATTGATTTAACTTACCACATATATTACTGATTTGGAGTTTTGAACTACTCTCAGAAAAACATGCTATAGAATAATTCCTAATCCCTAATAGTAACTATTAGGGTAGATGATAAGTTATCATCTACATTTCATATTCTACAAAACAAATATCAGAAAAATATCAGAATTTCTGATTTCTAGGTAATTTTTTTGATTCCAGATTATCGTATTGTCATATACTATAGTAGATTGAAGTTAGAATAGTACGCCGCAACTGCTAAAACATTTCTAGAAATGAATTTGACTTTCTTAATAGATTTGTTCATATCTTATTTTAATCTACTATAATTTCCATAAGAAGTATTTATTATTTAGATTATTATTATTCTATATCATTACTTGAGGGTAAACATGGTATAATTAGAATATATTTTAAAAGGAGAGACAATTATGAAATATAAAGTCCTAGTCATAGATGATGATATTGCCATTTTAAGACTTATTCAAAATGTTCTAGAGAATAAAAACTTTGTCGTCGATACGCGGACTGCTATTCCAGAAATTGATATCTGTCATTTTATCGGCTATGATTTAATTATTTTAGATATTATGATGCCCCACGATGGAATTGAAATCTGTAAGTATATCCGAGAATTTATTTCTGTTCCAATCATATTTTTAACAGCCAAAAATTTAGAAGAGGATATTGTATATGGTATACAGTCCGGTGCAGATGACTATATTACAAAACCATTTAGCATACCTGAACTAGTAGCTAGAGTACAGATGCATATCCGTCGAGAAGTGCGCAATAATCATTCTAGTGAGATTCTACAATTTGGACCTCTGGCAATTGATAAAACTAAAGAAGAACTTAGAATTTCGGATATACATATTCCAACTACAAAAAGAGAATTCCAATTAATTTTGTTGCTTTCCAGCAATCCGAATAGAATATTTTCAAATGACGAACTCTTTGATTATCTTTACCCTCATGATTCTGAAACACTGGGAAGGTCTATTACAGAGTATGTATACCAAATCAGGCAAAAATTAAAACCTTATGAAATTAATCCAATTAAAACAATCTGGGGAGGTGGTTATCAGTGGATAACGCTCTGACTTTTAACCAACTAATTAAACAAACATATTTTAAGATTTTAAGACAATTTCTTATTAGTCTTTTTCTATTTTATTTGCTACCATTGTTATTTACTGCTTTTACTAATATTACTGAAAAAAATGCAGGTGCATTTACTATCTATTTCAGCACGATTTCTTGGATTTATATTAGTCTAATTTTATTTTCTATTATTGCTAAAAATATTAGCAACCTTCTAGAAAAGATAAAGCAAGAAACAAATATTGTTTATAATCAAAGTCTATTGGTTGATATAAATGAACAAGCCCCAGCTAAATTAACTTTGATTGAACTGATTGAAACAAGACAAAAAATTCAGGAAATGCAGTCAACGATTAAAAAAATGATTCAATCTGAAAAACAGCAAAAAAAGGAATTGATGTTTCAAGTCTCAGCTGCAGCACATGATTTGAAGACACCTTTAACAATTATTCAAGGAAATGCTCAATTTTTACAATCTATGGATATTACTGGAAATATTGGTCAATGTTTAGGAGATATCGAAATTGCTAGCCAACAACTTAATAGATACTTTAATCAGCTAATTAATTACTCTAAAACATTCTATAATGATAGTTCTAATTGGGAGAGTTTCTCTTCGGATTACTTACTTGAATTATTTGAACAAGAAATTAAGTTAATTACTGATAAAAAGGCTAAAATCCAATTTTCCAATAATCTACCAATCACTATTAATTTAACACTTAATTTAAACCTATTCCTACGAGCAATCCTAAATATTATTAATAATGCAATTGACCATTCCAAAAGTAATTCTCCATTAATAAGAGTAGACTATAAGTTAATAGATAATAAATTTTATATTTCCATATGGAATAGCAATTCTTCATTTTCGGAGAATATACTCGAGAAATATGGGTTACTATACTTTCAAGACAAACAGGCAACAAATTCAGAGCAAGGAAGTCATTTCGGAATTGGATTAGCATTTGTTAATCGGGTAGCGAAAATTCATGGCGGAGAAGTAAATTTGAGTAATTTTGAGAACGGTGCTCTTGTCACTATTTGTATACCAGTCTAGTCTTTAGTTATCAAATATTTTATACCACTATGTCAATTATAGAGATTAGTCCATCAAAATATTCTCTTGAAATTTTGGATTAGGATTATTAGTAGTAATATTTAACATTTTTACAAATTCTTCCAATATTATAATCAGTCTTTCATACTCATAAAGATAATGACCTAGCTCCTCTTGTAATACTCTTATTTCTTCAGTCACTTGCTCTAGTGTAATTGATTCTGTTAAATTTAGTTTTGAAAAGTCATACCTTGCTAGTTTTCGACTATTTGGATCTTCACTCTTCAAATTGATAAGCACTTCCGCCATCTTGTTTAAGGTGGCGATTTTTTCATTTGTTTGAGTCAGTTTGATGTCTAGCTCTGCTATTTCTGCAACCAGTTCGTCTTTGATGTCCTGGTATTTTTTGTCTGTCTCTGTCAACTCAATCAAGAGATTAATCTCAGAAATCTTTTCTTGAAGTCGATCAACAGTCGGTCTTCTGTATGGTATTACTCGACTATCGTTGGTTAACTGTCTAATCAAGGTTCGCCCTTTAATATACTGATTCTTATCCGAATGTTCTTTGTTATAGACAAAATATGAGGTTGTCTCTCGGATATAGACTTTATATTTTTTCTGATTGTCTTCTTCAATAATATCTAGCTGATAATTAGGAATGAAAATAAGACCGCTCTGTTTGACACCGAAAGCCACCTTGATATAGACGCCCTCATCAAC
This sequence comes from Streptococcus pseudopneumoniae, assembly GCF_001076775.1. GTDB lineage: Bacteria > Bacillota > Bacilli > Lactobacillales > Streptococcaceae > Streptococcus > Streptococcus pseudopneumoniae_G. The sequence goes on along the minus strand of NZ_JVGV01000030.1, from coordinate 66,553 downwards.
TAGCTTCTCAATTTGATGTTCTGCAAGTTCCACTTCAAATTCGTGAATGGCATCTCGTTTTTCCTTAAATGTCTCAAAGGCTTCCTCAATCTCTTCAGTGGATACTTTATCCTTATCTCGTTCTTCTTGGAAAGCATGGTACTGTTCCTGTAAATTCTCTAATCCTTCTGAAGCAATGACTTCCTTATTTTTAAAATAATCTTGAAAAAATTTGACATCATATAATTTCTTATCACTTATTTTTTGATGACCCAAACTTATCTTTTGATTATCTTCTTCCAGGATAAAAGTTACATTTTTTTGTTTTAAGTCAATGGTTAGATTCAATTCTTTTGCTTTTGTTATTAAATCTTCTAAAGAATTGACACGGTTCAACAAAAATTCTAAACGACTTTCAATCTCTTGCTTAGCAAAATTCATTCTAAAAAATTTTTCATCATATAAATCTCGCTTGCTGAGTTGGCGTCCTCGAATTCGTTTTGTCATTGCTCGATCTGTCATCATGAATCGACTATGCTTCTGACTAAAATCAATATGAACATGTAACTGCACCGCTTTTTCTAAAAAATCATCAAAGGACCTTGACTGCTGCATCAAAAAATAAAGACGTTGTTTCAATTCAAATTTATGACTAGACTGCCTATATTTTTGATAGTCACGGTAAGAGAAACGCTTTTCAATAATTTTTGCCCCCGCCATTCTAGAAATACGGTCTGAAATCATACGTAAATTTCGTTCTAAGGCATAATTCCATATCAATTTTTTATCTGAATTACTGTCTATGGCATTGATTAAGATATGGTTGTTGGTATGATCTTTGTCTGTATGAGTCGCTACGATAAACTTAAAGCGACCTCCTGTCAATTCCATCATGGTCTCATAACCAATGCAGTTAATTTCTTCAGGTGTCAGATTATCTTCAGGAGAAAATGATTGAATGAGGTGATGAGCATGAATAGTTTGTTGGTGTTTTTCTTGTCGGTCGTTTCTGGATTCGTACAACTTGTCATTATTGGTGAAGTTGACATTGTACATCTCTACCATTTCTGCATGACTAGGGAAGTCCAAGTAATTGCTCATGCCAAAATCAGATACCAATTTCAAATTGTCCGTTTTATCAGGGTTGAGAATATACTTAATTAAACGCCTACGATATTTTTTTCCGTGCGTCGCAAAGTGTTTAGTAACTACCATGAAACTCCTTCAGTCTTTTCACCTCCACTTGAAATTCTTTGTCCACTTCCTTAATTAACTCTCCGACTCCTTTACTCAATTCTTGTAATTGGTCCTGAGAAATCAGATGGCTTTGATTAATCGCACGCGCAATTTGATTTATGTTATTTCCAATCCGTCTCAATTCAAAAACTAACTGGTCATAAGTATCAGTGTTAATCGTGACAAATGACATATTGGGATTAAGTAAAACTTTTCTGGCATAGACTGAGAAATTTTGACAATTGCTCTTAGCAATCCGTTCATTCAATTGGTGTAATTCTGGATCAGTTAGAAATACTTTTTTGAGATTAGTACGATAGCGATAAACCATTACATCCTCCTAACCCATATATTTTTCACGGAACTCACGACTGAGTGGCTGCATTTGATTCACTTCTGCAATCAATTCTTGAACGCAAGTCAATAAGATTGAGACGTGCTCTTGAGTCACTTGATGATTTTCTCTTGCGATAACCAGAACTTCATACACATCTCGACTAATCTGTTCAAACTTTTGAGACTGCCAAAGGGAGAACCAACTTTCAAAAATTCTATCCTGATAATTCTTTTTCAATAAATTTTGACGAAGAAATTCTGAGAAACTATCCACTTTTTGTTCCCTCATCATTTCTTTTATCTGTTTTTCTTCTTGTCTCGTAATTCTAAATTGCTTTCGGATTGACTTAATTTCTTGTCCCATTCTGATATCCCTTCAACATTCTACTTGTCTGACAGTGTAAGTCTACCTCACATTGTCAGTACGCTTCCTATAGACCTCACTTACTTCTTGTTCGGTCTTTGCGAGCTCAGATATTGTGTCCACAATATCCCAAAAATCATATCGCCAGCCGATCAAAACATTCTCAGTTTTGACAGCCAACGATAAGATAACTTTGTGGCTTCGCCCCCAAACCCCCAGAGAAAAATCAAGGATCGATTTTCTTAGGAATGGTATTAGGATAACAAGGATGATTTGGAAAAGGTATCACAACATCAAAAAAATAAGAAAAAGAGCCAGGTGGCTCTCTAAAAAATAATTGCAATAAAACACTAAGAATAGTTTTACAATTCTCAACCATTGATTTCCTATTAATTTTCGTATATTACAAATGGAGCTTTGTAAATTTTTGTATCATCCATCTGTATAACTGAGACTTTATCAAAACCTGATCTATCTAATGTTAAAAATGCTTTTCCTACAATTCCTTGTGTATTTAATGGATTTGTTGTCATGAATAGATTAACCTCATTATAGGTGTTAACTATTTTCTGTACCTCTTCTCGAACTGTACTAACTAATAGAGGATTGTTATATCTGTTACCACTATAATTTCTTTGCGATGAAATTTTTACTGTTGTATTTTCCAAATAGTCAGGTGCTAATTTTTCTATAGGAATATCATATGTATCACATACTAATAAATTTACAACTTTATTCTTTTTGTTTTCAATTAGATACTCAACAATAATTTCTCCTTTAAATTCATCATATTGAACAACTGATGATTCAGAGATAAACTCTGAAAAAACTCCATTATTAATAAGTTCAAACTGCATTGGTATTGAGACACCTATAAGTTGTAACTTTCGATAACCTAATAAATTTGCTGCAATCCACAGTCTTTTATAACAGTTGTGAAGATATACAGAATGACCATCATTAAATGTTCGTTCCGCGTTTTTTTTTCTAAAAATCATCAATAATGAAGTAGAGATTAATACATAAAGAACTATATAAGTAGCGTTAGAATTATCAGGAATTATTTCAAAAATAGCTCTTGTAAAAAAATTGGTATTTGATATTTTTTCAACTTCAACTAGGGTCAAACTTTTCCCAATCAAACAGCAAATCAGAATTGGAAATATAAAAATTAATACTAATGGTAAATAAAATTTTTGAGACCAAAAAAAGTATTTCTTAAATAATTTATTTTTTCGATTCATGCGTATCTATACATCCTTAAAATAGATTAGAGTGGATTGCCACTTATTTGATTCCTTAAAGTAGAATCTACCAGCTCGAATTCCAACTATCAAAAAGAATAATCTGTCATCATTATCTGATATAATTTTTTCCCATGAGTTAATGTCAACAAAAGATGCAGTAGGGATATCTTCGGGATGAGTATGCCATTCCCCAATTAAACTTATAAAACCTGAACTTTTATCAAAATAATCATCTGCAAATTTCTGGTGGTTTTGAGAAGTTTTTGAGAATTTAAATCTACTTCTTACATCATTATCCTGTGGTTCTGAAAAATTTATAATAAGTATCGAATTATTTAAAAGTCTCTTACCAACAAAAATACCACCTGCTTCAGGTTCCAAACCAAGTTGCCTAAACTTTAGCAATGAATTAAAAATATCAGATGGTATTACAATTCGAGATTTATTATTCAGATTTACATATATCAACTTTATAATCTCCGTTACACTCTGGACAAGATGTATTTGTTCTTAAAGCAACATTTAATAAATCACTGTTCTTTAAACAATTGTAGTATCGAACACTATATGTAAATCCTTCTTTTCCAAACTGTTTATTTGAACCAATTTCTGATATTAATCTGTTTTCAGAAGAAAATTCCCCATCCAAGTACTGTAAATATACTTCTATAGCTTTATTTGCCAAAGAACTAGGTGCAATAACATTATAAGGAATAAACGAAGAATAACAACTGGCTAAACGCTTTTCAAATATTTGATTTTCCTCTGCAAAAGAGGCCCTATTATTAACAAGATATCCGTTTTCATAATTCATACACATATAGCATCCATTATTTGGTGGAGAAACTAGTAGGTTATGATACCCAACTCCATATGGATCTAACCAGCAATACAATACCGTTTTACCAATCTTTCTAAAAAAATGATTAATTTCAAAATTTGTTTTAGTATCTCCGACACAAGAAAAAACAAAATCATATTCATGAAATAAATTTGGATTCTTCCGAACTATTTCTTGAAATCGGATACCCTCACATTCAATCTCTAAATCTGGATTTTCTTTTTTCAATCTATCTTCTAAAGCATCTACTTTTTGAATATTGTCTATTACACTATCGATACCTAAATAGTGCCTTGAAATGTTATCTACTGTTAAAAAATCAGGATCTATTAAAAGAAGTTTCGCTATACCCATTTTAGATAAATTATTTGCAACAAACGATCCTACAGATCCAAGTCCAACAATTACTACTTTTTTATTAAGAAAATCATATTCTTGGGATGTCCTACTCACTCTATACTCCTTGTCGAATCTTGTAATATATACTGGAGTAATCTTAAAACTTCCATTTTTTGATTTCTTCTCCTTAGAACCAATTTTTTTTCTACCTTTATTTTTTTGTGGTACCTTATTATCAAATTTAAATGGATATTTCGAAGTTCTAGACTCAAAACTCGCACCAAACAAAACAAAATCATTATCAGATATAGGAAGTGATACAATTAATATGAATGACTTTCGTTTCGTTTTACACCACTTTTGGAAGCGACGTCTAACCCTCGAAGATAGATTTCCTGTAATCATTTTCTTAAATGTTGCTTCTGTTAGTTCGTTCAGGGGATTAGGAGGAATCACAGAAGTTGAATCTTTAAGTGGAAGTATATAAACATCACTGCTTTTTTTAGAATGTGGCGAACACTCTCTTTGAGTTGTGAACCATAATTAAAAAGATAGCCATTCTGATTCGATAGAACTAATTCATGTTTTTCAAATGAACCGACCCTGGATAAGTAACTTCGAATGGATATATATTTTGTTTTTGAATTCAAACAACTAATCTGCCAATATGATAGAAACTCTTGTCTGAGATCTTCAATCATTTTTGGTGTATCCCAACTATCCAATAATTCCTTTACTTTTTCACAGCAATCTTTCAATAATCCACATGGATTGTTAAAGTCCCAGATTAAATTATCTTCTGAAATGTAACACAATTTCCCTTCGGAACCGACATGGCTATACCATTTATTAAAAGCCATATAATTTGAAAGATAAAATTCAGGAAGTGAGTGGGGAAAGTCATTAGAAACGATAATTTTTAAGGTGAATTTTTTATATTGATAAAAGTAGCATTCTTTATCTTCAGACTCAAATCTCTCTGAATGTATATTTTCAAAGTACATTTGGAATATTTCTTTTTTTTCTAACATACTCGTATCTAAGCACTTGGATAATCACTGATAATAGCCTTAGTACCAAAGTTTTCTGCTGTCTCATTTTGCTCAATAATAGGAAAATCGTCACCAAACTGTTTACTTAATATTTTTGTAGACTCACTTAAATCAGTAGCTTCTATTGCCTCATCTAGTGAGGTTCTTAATTTTTCTAATTTATTCTTAAAATCTTCCATTTGTATATTTGATACCTTTTCATATACATCAGTATTTGGCTTAACAGGTAATATAATCTCTAATCTCGGATAAAATAATTTTCTTTCAACATCATATCTATCCGAAAATGAATTAATCATAGTATTTATTAAGTTTCTTAAAGCTGAAATATCATCATAAGTGGTTTTCCCGGATAAATAGTCTACTTTTTTGGATACAGAAAAATTATTAATAGCAAAAACTGAGATCCCAATACCTGTCGGTCTATTATCTTGATTTTTAAATTTGAGATCTTTCCATCTTTTTAAGTAACGAATTACTCTCCGAAATTGGTTTCTGTCTTCGGAGTTCTCCATAGCATTATTAATTTCTTTAGTTAATTCTACAGGGTCAGCTTCCTCCCATTTAATGTTTTCGTCAGTACTATTAAGTTTTCCTCTAGCTAAAAAATAGTTATCATTTTCAGTACAATACACCGCTATATCAATGTGAACATTATCTTCAGGGAATGATACTGTCACACATGGATTTTTTACTTTGACACTATTTTCCCCAAATTCGGAAGCTAATGCATCAAAAATAAACTTCTTTACCTCTTTAGGAGAATGCGATTGTCTATCAACATCTATTTTTAAACCTCTATCTAAATCATAATCTCCTTCATCGATTGGCAAAATACCCGTGTAAGTTGAGTAACTTCCTTGGTTGAAAAAGCTTTTTCCAAATCCTGAAACACCTTTGTTTATTGCTTCTTCAACTTCTTTACGTTTGTCAATTAATACCTTTTTATCGTCAGCGTCTAGCTTAATTGTTTCGTGAAATTTAATAAACTGTGACTGTAAAGTTGGCATGTGTCCCTCCTTAAATTATCGTCTTTACTTATCTTCATTATATCATGTTAAACGATATTTGGTGAATTATTAATTGAATAATACAAACTTATTTATAATGAATTGTACCCCAAAAGTTAGACAGAAAAATTCTAACTCTAACAACCATTTCGATTAGTTAAATCTTTCAATCTTTCATCTCCAGATTTAAGCATCTCTTTCTCTACCTGACTCCACTCCCCAAACAGTAACTCTTGAAGAACATCTGCTGCTGAAGTTGTATTTTCTTTTGAATCATATACACAACTTCTATTTCGTTGATAAATTTGAATTTTTTCAAAGATAGCCAGTTCTTCCAATTGTCGTGTATTATAAACTAGATGATTTACAATGAAATCATGATGTTCTTTTGGAGTTGCGCGTACTTGATTTGGATTGATAGCGTACAGTTCTTCGTATCGGATAAGGGTGCTTAGATAGGACAATTCGGGCTTTGTTGCGATTATGGATAATTGTACTTTATATCCCTTACTTTTCAAGAGTTGTGCCGTTTTCTTTGGAACGTCAATCGTTCGTAAAGTTCCCTCGATCAAAAGATTGTATCCCAAATGACTCAATTCGGTTACTAAAGACTCTACCATTTTACCTGCAAAATCTTTGGTGTATTCTACACTATCTTTGCCAATTTCTTGCTGCAGTTCTATATAGCGTGGATGCTGAGAACGAAAACTATCACCATCTATGATAACAATATTTCCTTGAAATTCTTTCTGTTTAATACGATGAATTGTAGTCTTACCAGTACCACTTTGCCCTCCAAGTAAAATCACTATAGGTTGCTTACTGGACTTTTTTCCTCTGGTCAAAGAGCGAAGGTTCCGTGCTAGAGCATGTTTGAATTCACTATCAGAATAATCTTGGATTTCCACTAGGCTACCATCCGTTTTTCAGATATCTCTAACATACGTTCAATTCCATCCAAATAGCCACTATATCTCTCTATTTCATCAAAAGTTTCTACTAAATAGATATTCGTATGAATCAATTCAGATAGATCATCACTCATTAAAATCCAAGGATTAGATTCATCATCAATGCTAATTCCCTGACTATCTTGATAACGATAAAGTCGAGATAATAGATTAGCACCTCTTTCTTTCACAATTTCAATTTTTAAAGTCAATTCATAATCTTCAACAGGATTGAGCATTTTGTCTTCTCCTACAATATCGACATAAGATACATTAAACTTCTGACAAATAATGTCTATTAGTTCCGTAGAGACTGAACTCGTTCCATTTTCATACCGGCTCAAGCTATTTCGTGAAATACCTACAATCCGTGCAAATTCGGGTTGTGTTAAGTCATGTGTTTTACGTAAGGATTTTATATTCTTTCCAATCATGGCAAACTCCTTAATTTTTATAATTCAATTATAGCATAAAAAAGTACAACGCACCAATTTTGGTGCGTTGTTTCTTGCTTTTCTAGCCTAAACTTTACTTCTAAAAAAGCCATCTAAAAGGGAGCACAACACTCAGCAGTATAGAAATAAGTACATCTCTTTAATGAAATGTCGTTATTTTTATCTATCTTCCAGAAAATCTGGGTGAGTTAAATTACTATTATTGAGAAATGATTTAAATTGTTCTGGATCATTTCGATGTAAGACTCCTAATATTATTCTAGCATCATGCTTAAACTCGCATGTATTAATGGGATTGCGAGTTCTATCAAACCTATCTTCTCCATGAGAGTACTCATTATTTATACGTTGTATAAACGGAGCATTCTCACCTCCGAAATAATTAATAATTTTATTGTCATTGTTTGTTTTATAGTCAGGATATTTAAAGTACAAAAGAGTTTCAATAAACTTTCTGCCGTTATTTGGAAAATTATAAAAAACAGAAAAATTATTTTCGTCTTCATCTTCCGTCGCTACCCTATATATTTGTTCAAACAGGAATACAAATTCCGTGACTTTATTTGACAAATAATTAGGCAAATTTTTTATATAACTTTTTGACGGGATATTTTCAGCTTCTTTTATCTTTTCTATTAAGTAATAATCTTTTTTATTAGAAAATCTATTTGTATATTTCAAGAAATCTAGATTATGAGTGGACAAGAAGTATTGTAAAAATTCTTTCTTTTCTAGAAGACAAAAAATTAGGTTGTAAATATAAAAAATGTTATTTTCATCCAGACTAGAGACAGGGTCATCAATAAATAAGATTGTTTTTGACTTTTCTTCTGTCGACAAACTTTCTAATCTTGTAATATAATAAGCAAAGGTTATTAATGATTTTTCTCCTTCACTTAGATTATATGCTCTTTCTTCATTTCGAGAAACTTCGAAATATATACCTTCCTCATCATCGACTGATTTTAGGGACATCTCTGAATGTGCTAAAGAATTTTGAAGTATCATATTTATACGTTTTACTGCTTCAGATTCTGACTTTAAACTACCTTCAAGTTCACTAATATCTTTCTCAAATTTTTCTTTTTCTTCGTTTAATATTTTCTGCTCCAAATTTATTTTTTCCATATCCTCTTGGAGTTGGTCAACTTCTTGAGATAGTTTAGTGAACTCAGGTACAGGGAACTCTTTTACAATATAATATCTTCGAAGAAAATCTAAACTTTTAGTTTTCCTATCCTCAAATTGTTCTATCTGTTTAATAGTGTCATCATATAGTGAGTTAATCTCAACTTGAATTTCGGAAAAATCAATCCAATTTAAATCATTAATTTCAATTTTAGAAAAAATGTCTCGTTGTTTTTCTGAAATTTTTGATTCTAGTATTTCTAGAACTCTTTTTCTATTATCAGTATTATTTTCAATCTCTTTGTTTATATTTTGAATATCAGATACAGAATCTTTAAAATAATCTTCCTTATTAATATTTGGAATAGCATCTAATTTTTGGATTTCTGATTTTATCCTATTATTTTGCAGCAATAATTCGTTTTCCAGAGATCTTAACTCATTAGAAAAAGCCAACTTTAGATTTTTAATGAGGTCACTATCAATGCTATTACCACAAAATACACATTTTTCTGGATTATCTCCATGGATATCAACACCATGCTTAATCCAATTTATTTTATCTGGACTATCTTTATATTCATCTAAAATATTACTTACTGAGACAACTTTAGATAAAAGTTTCTTCGTATTTTCTAAAAATAATGTGAAATTAAAATTTTTATCAAAACTAACTAAATCAATTTTTTGTGGTTTATTTATGTTTTTTTCGAGAATTCGTATTTTGGCTTGTTCAACATTCTTTTCTAACTCAGCTACAGCCTTCTCATCATCTTGTAATGGTAAAATAGGAAAATGAGCTGAATATTTTTCAAACTCCTCCTTTATATCTCGTATATCATATTTATTACCAACTACGACCGAGGGATTCTTTAAATTCTTGATTTTTGAAGCAGTTGTTCTCAGTTTTGAATCTAAACTATCTTTACTGATTTTAGTCTTTTGTTGCTTTTCAGTTATATCCAATTCAATCTGTGACAATTTTTCATTTCTAGGTTTAAGTTCATTTAATCGTATATCTTCGATTTTCTTCAAGGTTTCATTAGTATCACTACCTATTGAAATTTGGAAACTATTTAATTTATTGTCGTTGTGAAGATAAATATTATCGTCAATAAATCGCTGATTAAAAACTTTGCAATCTATTGGTAACTCGCTACCTATTTCGTTTGACTTAATAATCCTATGATTAGCTAGTTTGACTTCAAAATCTATCTTTTCATACTTTTCTGGAAGTTGCTTAAGTTCAATACTTTGAAAAATTTTCGAATAAGTACTTTTTCCGGAATAGTTTCTACCGTAAAAAATATTAATTCTTCCATCATTAAAATCATTACCGATACCTGATTGACTATGCTGTTTGTAGTCTTTATAGCAACCAAAATCTTTGATATCAATTTTTTTTATTTCTAAATTTGACATAATTTATACCTCTCTTTCATTATATCATATAGAGATAACATAAAACAGGATGCTTACTCAAATTACTTTATAAATGAGAATCATTCCAATTGCTCTTCGAATCGTGCCAATGAAGCAACTTCTTTTAACTCCGTAAAATAAGATTTTTAAGCCTAATCTATCATATGAAATACTGCAAAACTTAGTCTTAATTTGTCAGTCTAACTTATTCCGACAGGAGTTTCATTTCTGACTTGACAAAAATGAGTCACAAGCCGACTGTCACGAAACACAACTGAACTATTCTGGTAAACATTTATTACAATTTATCGGAAAACTAAATAACGAAAAAGCGAGTCAGGTGGACTGACTCGCTACTATTAACCCTGATAACTGAACTGCTAGCTATCAACTTGGCTAAGAGTAATTTCCTTCTTTTGAGGTCGCTTGTTTCAAAATACTATACATTAAAATACTCTCGTTTAATTTTTGTAAGCAGGTTGTTAGCAACCGAAGTTACACCAACATGCATCAGTTCAGGATCAGAATAATCTAGATTACGAGCATAGCCTTCTGCAACAGTCTGAGCAATACGCTCATCCAATTTATAATTAGAGGCTTTTAATAGTGCTTGAAATAATTCTGAACTATATAGTTTAATATTATTTTCCAACGATACTACTGCCATTTTTGTAACTCCTCTCCTGTCTTTGATTGATAAACTTTCTCTATTTTCATTATATCACAAAAAGATTGGTTGTGAATGGATAATTGTTTAAAAGAATAGGGTTTTCTAAACTCAGCAAGCATTTCTTCTTTTGTAATTTCATTCTGACGAAAACGAGCTAAAGCTTGGGTTGGATTGTCATCAGTCTGAACACCATAGATAAAATCAAAATGGTGTTGTAATTCATCTGGATTTTCCCGATTTTGAACGACAAATTCCGCAAAATCTAAATCTGACTCTGACTTTTTATGTTTTGCAAAATAGTGACAATGATAGTCAGGGTTCTTAAAAATTTCTATAAAATTTGAAATACGAAATTCTACTATAATTCCTACTTCTTCTTCTGAGTCAAAAATATTATTATTAGAAGTGCTTCGATTTAATACTTCAACTTGCTTGTTAATAAATTTTCTAGCTTGTTCAAAGTCAGGTGTGATATAGAAACCAGGTCCAAAGTCTAGCTCACTTCCTAAATTAAATTTAACATCGATTCCTTTTTTTAAGGATTCTAAATGTCTCAATAATGTAGCATGAAACCACTGCGTCTGACCTAGTTGCTTTTCCTGCTTGGTAGTCAACTCCAAAATATTTACTTCCTTCTCTAGTCTATACTAAAAGTATAACACAAGACTTTATGCAAGTAAAAGAAAATTTTATAAAACCATTTATTTCATTCCATTTTTCCTAAATCTCTCTAAATTCTTCTCCAATTGTTCTTTATGAAGTTGGTTCTTAGCTTCCTTTAATGTGTCGTCCAAAGTTTCTTCTCTGTAAGTTGCTTCTGTTTTTAGCTGTTCGGTTTCTTGATCTGGAGTGAAAATAATATCTAGCAGTCGGTCTATTTTTTCAAGATCTTGGACAGACATATCAGATAGTCTATGAATTAGCTTTTTAAATACATCACTATTGTCGTGATTTTTCTTAAAAAATGTTGTAAACATCTATAACCTCTCAAAAAAAAGCAGCCTATCAGGACTGCTTAGTGTAATTCGGAAATCGCATCATAAATGGACTGCAATTTCTTATTTTCTTTATTCTTTGTGTCAATCAACGTATGTAGCTCTTCAATTTTCTTTTGACTACTTTGAATATCGCTATTGTTATCCGCAATAAGTCTTTTAAGATGTTGCTGATAACTTGTAGTGATATCTGTCTCTTTTCCTGTTCTAACCTCTGTAACTTTGGGTTTAGAACTAGAATTTGATTCCGTCACAGGTGCTTGTTTGCGCTTTTGAAAAGCTGCTTCATAATTTACATCATTACCTCCTTGATGATTTCCAAATAAGGCCGCAATTTTATCTGGATCTTCTTGATTTTCTGATTTACTTTCTAATGGTTGATTAAAATTCCAATCTTTTGTCATTCACTCATTTCATCCTTTCTAAATTCAGAATCATCGAATTGTCTTTCTTTACCAAAGGCATGATCAAGAGCTTCTTCAAAACTCATGTGACTGATGCTTTGACGCCTTTTGAACGTCGCAAACATCGCTGTCTCCAGTTGCTCTTTGTAAGCAGCTAGTTTTTCTGTCTCTCTTGCTACCTTACTTTCTTGCCTAGTGACCTTTTCTTCTAAGCGTTCAATAATGGTCATATACTATCCTCCTTCATTCTAATATTAGCTAAAACATCTTGATTTTGTTATCACAATTCTAAACATTGAGAGGATTGTCTTACTGGTTGGTGCCCTAATGTCTCTTTTACAGTTTCAAGCATACATTGTAAATCTGATTTCTTTTCTCTAAGAACATCATTCCAGTCTATCTTTACTTTCCCAGATTCATTATCAGGTAAATCCAGTAAAACAGGAAATCCTGATTGAGATAACTTATCAGAAAAATCTTTTCCAGCATCATCACAATCTACCGCAAGTGTCAAGAAATCAGGATGATTATCAAAATAGCTGGTGGTATCACGAATTGTATTAATTAGAGGCAATAACTTTGAAGGTATTACTGTATCTAAAAATTCCAACTTCTGATTTTCTTCAGCTATCAGTCGTAAAGTTTGATAAACGACAACAGACCTTTTTAATCCCTCCATAGATACCAAACGAACATCTGATAGACTTTGTTGATGTAGCTCGTAATAGCTCATCAAGTCGATGAACGATTCACAAAAGACCAGTCTATTGGGGTGACCAATATCAAAGGATATTCCAACATGTCCATGGCTTCCTTTTAGAATCGTTTTCAACCTCTCTCTTGGAAGAGAATGATTCTTATAAATCCCTTGTAAGCTTGCTGCCTGCAGTTTGTGACGATGATCAAAACTTTTAAAAACAATAACAGGTTCAACAGTTTCATTTGTTTTCCAACTAGCTTGTGCTATCAAACCTTGTTGAATTATCTTTTCTATGATTTCTTCTGAGATTCCTCTACATTTTGTTAAGTAATATCTGGCCAGACTACAGTTAGAATCTTCTATTCTCTTTAAAGGATAATAAAAAGGTCTCTCTCTTTTTTCTTGAACAGCTTCTTTTTTAAAAGGTTCTTCAGAAAGAAAGCCTAGAGCTTCTTTAAAAGAAATTCCTTTAACAAGTCGAACAAAATCAATGACATCACCTTGAATATCTCTTGAAAACCATTTAAAAGTATTGGTAGTTGAAAAAATCCGAAATGAATCGTGTTCAGAATGCTCATAGACACTGTTCGAAACTTGTTTAAAGGAGATACCTAAACGATTGGCTACATCAAGAATTGAAATTTGCTTACATTCTTCTATTTCCATGCAATATCATCATTTTGTTGTAGTATTTGGCAGTGATGGAACAGATGAGGATTCTTCCAAAGTTTTGGGAGTCGCCTTATCCAAATCATCTAACCCAGATTTCCAAACCTGCACTTGATTGACCAATAACTTACCTGGTAGTTTCGAATAAGACAACTTAACCGTTCTGGTTTCTGTCTGATTGGTCTTTGATTGGTTGGCATTCTTTAAATCAGATACATAGGTTACATTATAAGAGACCATGGCAATGGCTTGATTCGTAGTCTGATTGACAAAGATATCAGCTTTTTCAAAATGATAATCCAAAATATAATCCTTATACACTTGGTTCATGGCATCGTTTTGACTTGACAATTCTTGAGAATAAGCCGATTCAGTCATATAAGGTTGAATACGTGTGTTATTTTCTCCGAGCTTTTCTTTCGTATAGTACTGAGTCAAAAATTCTTTTACAGTATCCGATGACAAAATGGTAGCTTTATCTTCTGCTTGTTTGTCCTCTACAAGTTTAGCTGCAGCCAATTCGATTTCTTTGCGACTTTGTTTAGCAGTTGAGTGTTGACCAGCAGTATATCCCATCATGAGAATAAAGCTAGTTGCAGCCACTGCTCCAACACTAATTAAGGCTTTAGTTTTGACTTTATTTAACATCTTAGACCTTCTTTCTATAAAAACTAGGTCAAGAATAACAAAAAGAACTTGTAAGTTTTATCACATCACAACGAAAGGTAATTCCTACATTTCAGGCGCAAAATCGTACAGTTCAGAGAAAAATATCAAAACCAGCTGTCTTCAGCTTATAATATAAACATGAACAAATTAAAAGAAGAAAATTTGAGAAGAGCTCTTTCTCATATTGAACGACATAAACAAGCAATAAATACAAGTAATAATAGTGAGGATAATGATTTTCATAAATTATTACTCCAATTTAGCTATGATGTATATGAAAGAATCAAGGCAAATAAAAAACCTTATCCGAATTTAGATTCAGATAAAGTTTTTTAACCATCTAACAAGTTTACATACTTTCCTTAGTTTTGGAGTTTATGAAACGCCAACTGAATCCTAGAACCAACATCAGATTGATGAAAAGGTACACAGCCGTAAAACTAGTTAAACCATGTTGTCTGATATCATCAAAGTATAAAGTAGGTTCAGTAAAGAACAAATAAATTCCATAACCCTCCACGAAAATAAGAAAACTGACAAAACCAATAAGGAAAAGTCCACTGGCAATAAGAAAGAGTCTCCATAAAAGAATGAGAATTCCTCCTACTGCTAAAAAAATTACTGGGACAAGGAGTAAATCATTCATGACTTTCTCCTTTCTAGTCAATCAACTGACGATAATGAGTGGCAAGAGAGGAATCAAATTCCTCTAGCTTTTGAACTAAGTCCAAATACTCCTCTTTTTCATGTTCTTCAAAGTCCACACCTCTATGATTCTGAAGAGCGATTTCCAATTGGCTAGTGAGTTCTCGTATAGAAAAGCTGTAATCGCCTGTCACTTCCTCATAATGTTCCTTTAGTTCCTTGTAAGCTTGATATTCTTCAGGTGTTTGAAATCCCTGTACCAAGGCCTCTTCTAATTGATAATAGGTATCTTCCATCATAATCGTTACCTCGTTTCTTTCTATCTTTATTCTACCGCGCTTTTCTTTTCTTGTCCGCTATTTATATCTATTTTTTAATCTAATTCAAAAGAAAGTTGTTCTTGCCTTTCTTTTCCTTTTTCGTGGAATTGTCTTAAGGCTTGATCAATAATATCTAAATCCGTTTCTGTTTCAATCAATGGCGCGAGTACATCGTATTCGGCCTTTTTTGTTTGATAGTCCTCTTCTTTTGGAAAATTTTTCCCAATTTCTACCTTAGCAGTAGTCAATTTATCCTTTAATTCATCCAATAAGTTCTGAGTTTTCACTTGGTCATCTTTAATGTGATCAATCGTATGCTGAAGCCTTTGAATTGTCCCCAAAGGAGAATACAAATCCAAACTGACAGAATACTGATTTTCTCCTACAATCTTAACAGAGAAGGTTTCAGGAAGAGGTTGATTTATTGGAAGACTAAGCATTTTAATGTCAAATCCTCGATAGCTTGCTAGGGTTCGGAATTCTTTGCTGTCAGCTTGATTATGACGGACAAGACGGTGTAGGGATTCACCTGCTTCAGCTCTTTGCTCAAAAACTTGCTTGCCTACTGTCATAGAAAATGCCTGGTCTTTCGATATTTCAGACTGTTGAATGTCGCCTTCATACTTGCTTAATCGTTTCTCAAGAATGGGCATATTTTCTTCACAGTAAGAGATTGTATGACGATAGTGATCCTTGCTGCGTTGAAAGGCGCGTCTTTGATTTTCTAATAGGGTTAGATCATTCTCTAATTCCATCTTATATTTGAGATAAGGATTACCAGTTGCCAGTGCCTTAAAATCTGAAGCTGTCATAGTCTGTTCATCAATGTCTTCTGCAGCACGAATCGGCTCCTTAGAAGTCATAATCTGCTTAATATAGCGGAGTTTGTTCTCCTGAGTTGCCCATAGATAATTATCAAACGAACCTTTGGTAATATAGTGGTAAATATCTACTTCCTTGTTTTCATTTCCCTGTCGGATAATCCGTCCATTGCGTTGCTGGATGTCACTTGGTCTCCACGGAACATCCAGGTGATGAACTGCTTTCATCTTGCTCTGAACATTTAAACCTGTTCCTCCTTTTTCAGTTGATGCAAGGAGAATCCGCACTTCTCCTGCATTAACCTTTCGAGACAAACTATTCTTCTTTTCATCACTATTGGCATCATGTACAAAGGCAATTTCCTTACTAGGGATTCCTCTATCAACTAATAAAGCCTTAATCTCAGAATAGACATCAAAGCCATTATCCTTTTTCTTAGGGGTGCCAATATCTGAAAAAATCATCTGAGTAGCCTTATTTTCCATTCCCTCACGATAAATTCTTTCAACATTATCCACTACCTGAAGCAGTTTATGATTGTCTGCTAGACTATAGCTAGAGTCCAATAAACGCATATCAATAGCTAGTTTCCGTGCCTCACCTGTTATCTTTAACATGTTATCCTGGCTCGGATCAACTGTTCCACATTTGACCATATCTGACCTCATAACTAATTCTTCTAAATAGAGTTTCTGGTTTTCAGTTAACTCACTCTCAATAGGGATAATATGAGCTTCTGGAACAGGTAAATCCAACATATCTTGTGTTTGAATGTCGGCTGTTTCTTTATAGATTTTCATCAACTCAGGTAGATTGACAAACTTTTTAAATCGTTTCTTAGGCTGATACTTATCCCCTGTAGGAGCTAATTCCATAGAGTTTTGAATTTCTCCAAAAGCACCTACCCAAGAGTCAAAATAATCAACTTGATAGCGTTTTAAGATATCTGGTTGAATATAGTTCATCATAGTATATAACTCACTAATAGAATTGGAAACAGGTGTTCCTGTCGCAAAGACAATGTTTTTAAAATCATGCTCTTCCTGAATCTGTCGAACCTTCATTTCCATATCCACGTTCTTCTTAGAGGTTGTATTGGTAATCCCTGCTACATTCCCAAGTCCCGTAATTGGACGAATATTTTTAAAGTGATGTGCTTCATCCACAAAGAGAAAATCAATTCCTAAGTTCTCAAAATCAATAAAACTATCACGATTAAAGCGTTGGAGTTCTTCCAATTGTTTCTCTAGACCACTTATTGATTGCTCTGCTTCTTTAACAGTATACTTATTTTCAGAATGTGTTTTAATCTCTCGTAATTCATTGAGTTTATCCTCGATATAATTCATCTGTCTTTCCTTACTGACAGGGATTTTTTCAAATTGAGAATCCCCAATGACAATGGCATCGTAATCTCCTGTAATAATACGTGACACAAATTGTTTTCTTCTCGCCTTCACAAAATCTTTCTTAGTGGTCACAAAGACCTTTTTAGTAGGGAAAAATTTCATGATTTCTTGGCCAAATTGAGCAGACAAACTAGAGGGCACCACATACAAGGGCTTATGAACCATCCCCAACTCCTTTAATTTAAACCCAGCACCAAGCATGGTCAAGGTCTTTCCTGAACCTACCTCATGAGCTAATAAGGCTCTTTTTTCTTCTACGATTCTTTGAATGGCATTCTCTTGGTGAGGACGAAGACTGATGTTTTTTGCCAAGCCATCAATGACTAGATGGCTACCGTCATACTCTCGACTAACCGTTCGATTATAAAGACGATTATAGCTTTCCTCAATGATTTGTTGGACTTCTGGATACCGTGAGACAAATTCTTGAAAGAGCTCTTGTAAATGCTGCTCTTTTGCTCTTAGAACAGAGGTTTTTTCCAAATCTGTGATGGTCTTTTTCTTTTCTCCTTCCGTAACAGTCATAGTAATAGTCGGTTGGTTCGAATTAAGTAAATTCTCAAAAATCTTTCTTCCTGTATCATAACGTGAGCCACTGACTCCAAGACTACTATCTTTGGCACTTGGATAGCGATAAGCAAATGATGTCTTTAAATGAACCTGCCCATCGACAGGATTCGCTTCAATGACCTGTTCAACATCAGGCGAAGACAATTCAAATTCACGATTGGTAAAACATTCAAAGGCAAATTTACCATAAACGGATTGAGGAATCCAACGTGACCCTATTTTAAACTCAATATCTGCCAGATGAATCCTTGGAGGGCGAACAGATTCTAACAAATCTAAAGCATGGTTCCAATCATATTCTTGGTTGTTTTCCTCTACTAGTAGTTGAACTACTTCTATCTTGTTGAGAATATCTCCTGATAAAAATTGGTTCTTAGAAAGATATTTTCTTTCTCCTCTTAAATAACTTTCTGGATCTATTAAAATCTGGTCTCCTAACTCATCTAAAATAGCAGCTTGGCTATGTTCGGGATAAATTGATACCATATAATCTAAATCAACCCCTCTACCATCCGATAAACTGGAGTTTAAGGCATCTAAAGCCGTTGAAACTCTTGTAATCTCTCTCTCCGGCCTAACCAATGCTTTCTCAAAGGCTAAAGATTTTTTATATTTTACTTTCTGACTTTTAGAATCAATGTATTCATCTTCTAAACTTGCTAGTAAAGAATACTTATCGTCACTATCAAATAAGTTTCGATTGACTGAGGCATTCAAGTATCCAAATTGACTTACAAAGCGGTCATAGTCACGATTGAGTTTACTAAGTAATACCTGAAAATCTGTCCGACTATAATCTTGATGACGTTGAATTTCAATTAAGGATTGATAGGTCTCTCTCAAATCAACCATGCCCTTAATACGACTAATATCCTTATCCGATAAGGGACTTTCATAAAAGACAGTTTTTTTGAACAGTCCCTTATATTTCCCTCTTTTACTCGCTTCTTCTGACTTGTATACATCTAGTGCTTCCTCATCTGTCAAATGAAGTTTCACGAATCGATCTATTTTATGTTCAGACAAAGAACTGTCCCAGGCTTTAAAATCTCCCTTTTCGTCTACATAATAACTAATTTCGTCTACTTTTGAACTTCTCCGAATGCCATGCGTATCTCGGTAATAAATTTGATTTCCCTCATATCCAAAAGAATAGAGCGCTAAGTCCTCACGTATACGACTTGGGATAGAATTATCCACTTCTTCTTGGATAAAAACAGGTGCTTTCAAAGAATTGTCAATTTGTTTAGGTGCTTCCACATTCTCGAATGCTTTCATTATTTCAGTAGCTAATGTTTCTGATACCCCCTTAACATTGAGGGTTCCTCCATTAAAATTACGTACCTCATATTCACCCAAAACTTGTGTATTGTATTTCCCATCAAAATAAGGATTAATCCAGACACGTTTATCCTCCTCAAAGGAAATAGAGCCACTAAAGACAAGTTCCTCCTCATTAAGATTCTTTGCTTGATCCTTTTGAAAGAAGAGGAGATCTGTGGTCACTCGAGTACCTGCAATCTTTTTAAAAGCCGTATCCGGCAAACGAACACCCCCTAAAAAATGAGTGTTGGTTTTAATCTCTTGTAAGACATTATCTGTTCGCTTATCCATTGTCCCAATAGATGAGATAATCGATACTTGTCCTCCGTCTCTTACTAAATCAAGTGAGTGTTTGACAAAGTAATCATGAATCATATAAGGTTTATCATAGTTTTTATCGGCAATGCGAAAATTTCCAAATGGAACATTCGTTAAGATTAAATCAAAACTATTATTTTGATAGGGAACTTCTTCAAATCCTCGCACTTCAATATGGGTATTGGGGTGGAGTTGTTTTGCGATTGCACCAGTCACACTGTCTAATTCAACTCCATAGAGTTCTGATTTCTCTCGTATACTTCTAGGCATTGCCGCAAAGAAGTTCCCAGTCCCCATAGAAGGATCTAATATCCTTCCTCCCTCAAAACCATCATCCAGTAATTTTTGCCAAATCTGGCGAATAATCATTGGGTCTGTATAATAGGCTGTGAGAGAACTTTGTTTCATGGTCGAGTATTCTGATTTGCTTACTAAGCTCTTGAGAGTTAAACGTTCTGTTTCATACTTTGGATTGAGTTCATCAAAAAATTCATTGGCAAGACCACCCCATCCAACATACTTGGCTAGTAATTCTTGTTCTTCTGGATTCGCTTGTCGTCCCTCTTTTTCTAATCTTTTAACAAGTTCAATAGCGGCGATATTCGTTTCAATCTTTTCTCGATTTGTCTTAGGATAAAAGTCCTCTAAATCATTTGGAAAAACAAAATCTTGAACAGGGACATCCGTCTCTTCTATGCCTACAATAAGCGTTTCTGTTTCCTTATCCTTTTCCTTATCCTTTTCATTTTCTTCTTCCAGGTAGGAAAACAAATCTATTTCCTGATTTTCACTTGATGAATCAATCTCAATCTCTGAATCTTCTTTTTCAAGTTCTACGAGAGACAATACTTGTTCAATCTCTTTCAAACTGTTCAAGTATAAGATAGGATTTTCTTCAAATAACTGGTTGGAATCATTGAATAGCTCTAGGCGAACTAAGTCATTTAACTGTGCATTTTCAATCGAAACCAACTGAAATACTTGTCCTTTATAACTTACTTGTGAACCGATTGGATATTCCCTCAAAGCTTCTTCTACAATTTTATCTACTTTAGATAGGGAATGAACTTCCACATTTTCTTCTACCTGGTCAATATTATCTAAAGGTAAGACCGCTTCCGTTACTTGCTTAGACTTTTCTCTTATAGCCTTTACTTCATCAAAATGAGTAATAATCTTCAGTTTTTGTGTCAGTGGGAGTTGTGTGTAGTTTTCTTCATGATGGACAAGATCCGTAACGGTATCTAAAGTAGCCATCAATTCTGAACCCAAATAGGCTAGAACATCTTCTTCTTTTTCTTCAAAATGAATCTCAAGAACCTCTTTTTTTAGTTCTTTGGAATCAACCATTAGAAGAAACTCCTCTATATCTCTACTAATGCGGTCAGATAGATTATTCGCAACCCGATAGACATTGACTAAATTGACATCCTGATTCTGATGAAATACAAGCTCACTTAGTTGTTTTAGTTTTTCTTTTTCAGATTGGATGTAAAATCGAGTGAAAAGATTATAGGTTGCGACTTCTAGCACCAAGTTTTTCTCAAAATTACTTAATTGAGATAATTTACTTAGACCTGCTTGTCCAAAATTTCTTGTGTAACTTTCTAGATCTTGGTCATTATTTTCAGAACTGGCCTCTAGAAAAGAAACAATGTCTTGATGAAACGAATAGACATGAGGTATCTCTTCTATCTTGCCCTCTTCAGTCAAAAAACTCTCTACCAAATCCTGCCATTTCTCATCAAAATGTTGCGCTTGATAACGAAGAAATAGGTCCATTTTCTCCCTATCTTTTGGAATTGTTCCACGAAACATAGCCAATAATTGCATTACTTCCATACTCGCTCCTTTCATCTATACGAAAATAGGAGAATCACATGATTCCCCTACAACTCTATCTCCATTTCAACCTCTTGAGGACTGGTTTCTAAATCACTAGACAAAAGAGAAACAGAATCTGTTCTCATGTAGTAAGTATATAAGTCTTCTAGGTCTTGTTGGTTTTCAATCCCTGTTTCAATACTAATCAGAGCCTGTATAAATTCCTTGTAGTGACTCTCCATCATATCTGAAATCTTTTGTTTCATTTCCATAAATACTGAAGACGGTTCAGTTATACTTGTTTGGTCTATGTCTTGTAAATCCTTTTCTAAGGGATTGGTTCCTTCTTCTACTTCCACTAAATCTGAACGACCATCACCATCAGAATCTGCGCAAAGAGGATTGGTTCCTAGCGCTAATTCTTGAGCATCAGTTAGTCCATCTTGATCCGAATCACGTTGATAAATGGCTTCCATATACTTCCTTCTTTCCTAGTTAATCTGTTTTCACTCCAATCCTACCAAATATTCCTTGAAAGAAGTATCACAACAAAAAAAGAGAACGAGTCAAAACTTCGTTCTCCTTAAAATATTAAAATGGATTGCATTTAAAAAAGGTGACTTACTGCACCTGTAAGCCACCTAGTCAGTCGGTTTATTCTGGTGTCTGCCACCGCTTGGCCCTTACGTCCAAGATTGCTATCGGATTTTGTTCTGGTGTCCGCCACCGCTTGGCCCTTATGTCCAAGATTACTATCAGATTGACCATGAGCCAACTACTCATCTACTCCATTATTCTAACGAATATGAGCTACAAACGCAAGAGAAAAACTTATTTTGGATTTATACACTATAAAAAACATACACTATCTTCAGATTGAACTTTTGTTCAAAATAAGCTATAATGAATTTAAGTAGAAACAGGAGGTAGAACAAATGGCTACAATCAGTTTAACACGTGATATAAAACTAACAAACGAAGATGCTCTAAAAATTCTTAATCATAAACCATCTAAAAAGCTACAAGCCGTCTTGAAATCTATTGAATCACAGGACGCTACCGCTCCAACGAAAAATAAACTCATTTCAAAGTATCTGTAAGATGACAATTCAAGTAACACCACTTAAGCAATATCTTGAAAATATTCAAGTGCTAGCTCCTGATAAAACTGAGAAACAAGTTCAGGATCTATTTAAAACTATCATTTTAGAAAATGTTGATTTCAACGGTAATGAAGAGATGTTGACTTATCTATCTGATAAAGCTCCCAATTTTGAAAAACAACATCGTTCTCGTAATTTTATCGTTGAAGAAACTGAAACAAATAACATCATAGGATTCTTTAGTTTATCTCTCAAAGTTGTTGATATTTCTGATTTAGAGAAATCCTTAAAAAAGAAACTCGTCCTAAAAGGGAAAAGTCCCAAAAATATTGATTATCTCCCTGTGTTACTTATCGGTCAATTCGGCAAAAACACAAAGCTAAATAAACTATCAGGACAAGAGTTATTTGAAATTGTAATTCAAAAAATTGAAGAATTTCGAGCAATTGTAGGAACTCAGATGGTATTTTTAGATAGTATCAATCATCCTAAAGTCATTCAATTTTATGAACAGTTCGGATTTGTTGCTTACAGTCAATTGATTAAAGATGATCATCAAGTAAGTTATCAGCCTATGGCATTAAATATGTCGCTCTATAAAAAATAAGAATCATGTCACCTAAACTGATGACATGATTCTTTTATTTCGTAGTATAGGCAAAACTGATGGCACTATCTGCTTGAGAGATTTTTCTAAAGGTATAGTTAGGATTACCCCCATAGTTTGTCTCAGACACAAGGAAAGAACCATCATCATATACTTTCTCGACAAAAGCCACATGACCGTAGATGGCTGGTGTGCCATGTGTACCTCCCACAAAAGAAACAATGGCACCTGCTCTTGGTGTAGAGCCAGTTTCCCCACCAAGACTTGAAGCTGTCGCAACCCAGTCCTGACCATTTCCCATGGTATTAATGATTGAAATCTTCTCTCCGTTTCTACCTTTTAGCTTTAATCCTAACTGGTTCATACGAGCCGCAACACCCCATGTACATTGTCCATAGGCATAGGCCATACCATCTCCACCACCAGGAACAGAATGATCATACAAGTCCCCACGAACCCCTTCAAGGGATTGTGGGTCACTTTTTGCCTGTCCTCCATTTGTTTGACTAAAGCCTTTTTCAATTTGATAATACCATTCCGTTGCTCTGGTTTGTCTTTCCAGTAGTTTGTCACCAGAATTTCCCTCCCAATAGATAAGGAAGAGTTGGGCCAAATTGGCTGCACTGCCCGTATTTTTAAAGAAATCCTTTAACCAACTTTGATAGTAAGGACTATCCCCATGAAGCATAAAATCAAGTTGGAGGTCTAAATCATACCATTTCTTATTTTGGGTGCGTGCATAATTTAACAAGGCTGTATGACGTGTTGACCCATCTGCTGTATCCGTCCATTGACCTAACCCCAACCCTCTATGAAGGATATTAGGATAAGCACCACTATAAATGGCTGGCCCTCCTATCGCTAACCAGCTTTCATCATCCCATGAGGAATCGGTAGCGCCAACTGGAGGAGATAAATAATCCCCTTCAGCTCGTTTTGGATTGATAGAAGATTCTACCGACCAATTTCCTAAAATAGCCGCAATGGCTTGGGGACTTGCCCCTTGAGATTTCAAAAACTCATAAATATGTTTCGCTCGTTCAAACTCATCCCCACCAAACTGACCAATGGCAGGTAAGATAGTAGTCTGAAGTTGAATGACTTTTGGAAAATAAAATTGCGGATTGACATACACCAATTTGTCTTTCTTGTTCTTATACTTTTGATAGGAAACTTTCAAGCCTGTATCGTCTGGTGTTTCACCAATAACATCACCAGTTAAGACCCTTGTTCCCTCAATCGCACGGCCATTATGAATGGAATACAAGGTCAATCGACTCTCATTCTCTCCTTTTCCATTAGTGAGAATTACATTGTCACCATCTAGAGATACGACCCCATCCATTGGTGCGACAATCGTTTGGTGAGCCTTTGCTTCTAGTAGAATGTACTCCTGAAGAGTAGGTTTTCCGTCTAAATCATAGTATCCATAGCGATAAGTCATGGTTAGACTATCTTCATTGCTTTTCCCCTCAAATGGATTGTCCAATTCCTGCATGGAAGCATACACACCCTCTTCTTTTAGTTCCTTTATTTCCTCTTGATCGTCTTTCGATAGTTTATACTTAGGAGTTTCATAGAGGTCTTGCATGGATTTCAAATCTTCCCCATCATTTAAATCATGCCACAAAGTAGACAGATAATCCTTGTAAGTTTCTGAACTGAATAAGTGAACTGGTTTGTGTAACTCATAGTCATGGAATTTAAAGTTCATATACCCCATCACATCATCAACTTTTGTGTAATAGGTAATTCCTTTGTCATTTGTACGAGTATGTTCTGCGTCTTCCCAAGTTAGGTGGGTATAAGCTTTTGTTAATTCAAATTCATCTTGTTGAATCAAACTAGCAGATGAAAATCCTAAAAAGAAGCTCATCATAAGTAAGAGAAGAAAGACTATTCCTCCAACTATCCAGGTTGCAGGATTTCCAGCCGCAAATGTAAAGAAGGAAAAGGCTGCTTTTAGTTTTTGATAGATGTTTTGAACACTTGTAAAACCTTGTTTCTTTAATTTTCGAAACCGATTTTTAAAGGAACTTGGATTCTCTTTCGCTAGTTTCCATCCTTTTCCATCCTTAAAATGATGGTATCGCTCTTTTGTGTTGGTCAGCCTTTTCTTGGTAAAACGACCTGTTGCTTGTCCTGTTTTGACACTAGCTTTTCCAAGATTATAAGAAAGCCGACTGTAGCGTTTCCCTTTTCTAATGGTCTCTTGAAGTGTGCGATAGCCTTCTAAATCTTCATTTTCTGAAGCTAACTCTCCACCTTCACGTCCAAGGACATAAAGAAAAGTTTTGGCTTTCCTACTGACTTTTTTGGACTTATAGGCTTGTTTAGTAGATTTTAGATTCTCTTTGGCGGCCTTGACTTCTTTCTTAGCTCTTAATTCTTCTAAACTCTTCCCTTGAAAGAAAAAATTAGATTTTTGTTTCGATTCCTGACCATAAAGAAATTTTTGATTGGTTTTTCTTTCTTTACGACTCTCTTTTCTTTCTTCTTTTGCTTCTACCTTTGCTTCTCTAAATTGCTTCTTGGCTATTTTCAATCGTTTCCTAGCATGAGGCAATCGTCTGTCTCTTAATTCTTTACGATTCAAAAGAGATGGAGGACTATTTTGAAGAATATGATTGTAGTCTTCATTTGCTTGTTTTACTCTCTCCTTTGAAGCTTCTCTCATCTCCTCTAGCTTTTGCTTTGTCTCTTTTTTCCATGCTTTATCATCCAGTACAGAGGAATCTTTTTTCTGTTTCCTCACCTCCTTCTTTCCTTTTTTCAAGAATTTCTTCTCATCTTTTAGACTTCTTCTAAATACCTTTCGGGCACGTATGATTTCTCTTTTATCCTTCATTTACCTTCCCCTTAGTTAGAAGCCATTTTATCAGGATCCGTACTCATGATATCAAACAATTGAGTACCTTGAGGAATTTTATTTTTAAAGGGTACGACAACTGAACCAGCTTTTATCAGTCCTGCCCCTTTTTCTGGATTGACAAGGTATTTTTCGAGTTCTTTTGACAAGCCTAAGAGTTGAACCAGTTCTTCTCGGTCATTTTTTGCTTGCTTGAGGAGAATCATAAATTCACTATTTGCAATAATCCGTCTACCGTTTGGATCTAACAATAAGGTTTCGACATTTTGGGTTATCCCAGTCGGACTAGCTCCATATTTTCTGACACGACTCCACAATTTAAAGAAGAAATCACTGGCATATTTATCTAATAAGAGAAGCTGCATTTCATCAAAATAAATCCAGGTCTTCTTCCCTAATTTTTGATTCCGAACGACACGATTCCATATCTGATCAAAAACCACCATAAGAGCGATTTGTTTCAGCTCATCCCCTAACTTCTTAACGTTATAAATCAAGAAATTAGATCCAGTCTGAATATTAGTCTTATGAGAAAAAATGTCAAGAGAACCTTCGACATACAGTTCCATATCAAGTGCCAAATTCTGCGCTTCTTCTTCTGGTTGTTGGCTCAAGACAAAGACCCATTCTTCCAAAGAAGGCTCTTTAAATGACTGATAGGTGAGTCTGGTAACTCGGTCGATAATCGATTTTTCTCTTCCATCCATTTTCCTATCGAGTAGCTTGCCGATAAAGGATAAAAGAAATTCTGATTTTACCTTAACAGGATCCTCATCCATATTTTCATCAGACAAGTCAAGGACATTGAGATAGGTTTGGGAATCGGGCGCAATATCAATCATTTCTCCACCAAAAGCTCGTCCAATGACACTGTATTCTGCTTCTGGATCCACGATGATAATTTCAGTATTTTCACCAGATTCCTTGATTTTGGTCGTGATAATTTCATGCTTGGTTGCCATCCCTTTCCCAGCTCCAGATGTTCCTAAAATCAGACCAGACGGTGTATTTAATAGGCTACGATCAATGGTAATAATATTGCTTGAAATTTGATTGATACCGTAATATTTCCCACTACGGTCTTGTAAGTCTACTGAAGTCCAAGGTGAGTTCACTGCTACATTGGACGTTAATAAACTCCGTGATACCCCCTCTAAAAAATCACAACCAAATGGCAGCAAACTATTAAAGGCTGCTTCTTGCATATATGGAAGTTTATCAATCATTAGGTCATTTGAGCCGGCCACTTGTTGAATAGTGTCTAGGGCTTGTTTAAGTTCTTCTTCATCCTGACCAAAGACCCCAATCAAGAAGACCGTTTGAAATAGTTTATCTCCTGTCTCGGTCATGGTTTTTAAGAGTTCTTCAGCTTCATCGATATTGCTTTCTAAAACATGGCCTACTTTTTCCAAATAGATACCTGTACGAGCTAGTTTTTGTTGTTCCCCAATCTTTTGGGATTCCATCAAGGTCTTCTTTGTTCGTAGTTTCTTCATGGCATCTGCCTTGGTCGAACTTTGAGCATGAAGGCTCACTATCAATTCCAAATCTCCTTGCATGAGGTCTCTGATAAACTGATCCCCTAATTCCATACCGTAGTCTCTGACATAGACAATCTGTAATAAGCGGTCATTGATTTGTAGGTAATTCTTGTTTTTAAAATCCAAGAGATTAGGTGCTATGAAGTGACGAGTTGTCTGACCAGATCTCGTTAAATCACGGTAAGAAAAAGGAAGATGGTGTTCTCCTCTAAGCATATCCGCCAACAAGTTGACACGGTCTTCTCCAGCCAAGGATTCAAATCGTGCATCAATTTCTGAGAAACCACTCTTGAAATATTCTCCTATTTGAGACAAGGAACGATAGGCTTGTTTGGGATTAGAATCCTTTCTTCCAAAGCTAATCAGTTTCACAGCTGAAAAGTTATTTTCCCCACTGTCTAAATTTTGATTCATCATCCGATTCAATTCTTGACGATAGCTATCATATCCATCTTCTTTTTCCTCATACAAAACACTTTGTCTAAACTTTTCTAAATTCAATCTTTTATTAAAGATAGTCAATTGGAAGTTGGTTTGGTCATCTAGGGAGTTAATCAAATCAGAATACTTCTCAATGATTGCGCCCTTATCCTCTAAACCAACGGTCTGGTAATTGACATCACCAAGTAAATAGCTTTGTGAGAAATAATCTTCTTTTACCTGCATCAGACCATTTTGATACAGGGCTTGATAGGAAAGAGTATTAGCCGTTGAGGGTAACACTTCCTCTTTTTTATCTTTAACTTTTTCCTTTTTATTAGTCATTGAAGTTTTTTGTTTCTTTAATGTATTTGATTTTCTTTTCATGTTCAGATCCTTTCTTTCCTGTAATTGTGCGTAGGGGAACCGTTAGTTCAAAATGAAGACGGTATTTCAAATAATGTTCAAAATATAAATCATTGGGTTTATAGACTCCAAAAAGCATGAGGGGGATGGTAAAGGCAAACACAAAACCGTAAACAAACCAATCTCCAAATTGCCAGAAAAAGAGATTCAAGCCCAAAACAATAATTGTGACAATAAAGGCTGGTAAAACAAAGATGATTTGTCTTGTGGTGAAACCTAACCAAGCCCTGTGTTGGTATTTTGAGATGTCTTTAAAGACACGTGTATTCATGACTTTCCTTTCTAAAAAGGCTAAGAAGCAATCACTTCCTAGCCTTTATCTAATTACATACCTAAAATTGAGCGAGCCGTACGTTGAGAACCAACGAGGGCAATAATCAGTAAGATAGCTTGTATCAAACTACCAAACATAATCGCAAGTGATTGCAAGACTCCCGCACCATTTGAAACAGCTATTTTCCCAGCAGATTCAAACAAAGGAACAAGAGAAACAATCAGAAAAATGAGAACCCCTTGTACCGCATAAACCATAATATTTTTTAAATAGCCAATACCAATAGACTTCCACTCATCACTTAAAAATGTTGGAATCGTAAGAGGGGCAAATGGAATCATAAGGTAGAGTTGAATAAATCGAATAGATACCAAAAGATTGACCATGGCCGCACTTACTATCCGAACAAGCCAAATGAGGAGGGCGAAAAAGCCCACAATCATCCGGCCAATAAATCCTGAACCTTTTAATCCAGAGATGGTATCATACTTTGCCCCACCATGAGCCACAATCGAGGCCACTTGTTCAATGGCGTGACTCGCAATCCCGATGATGGCTTCTACAATCACGGTAGTGTTGGTAATCACGACTGCGACCATGATATAACTAATCAACATCGGTGCTAATGCTTCAAACGTCATCGCTCCACCAGAGTTAGCAATTTTCTTTGCCATCTTCGAAAATTCTAGGATGAGAACAACTGATAAAATCGCAACTCCAAGAGGCTGCATGACACTTTTAGTAATACTAGACATATAAGTCCAAACTGTTGGATTGTAGCTAGATAGAGATTTAATCAGATCTACCGTAGATTGTAAATCCACATTAAATCCTTCAAATAAATTTTCAGCTGATATTTTTTCAGATGCAAGGTAAACAAAGGGTGAGACTAAACTAAGGTTCATGTCATTGTTTATCCTCCTAAATTGAAATCTGGGTTACAAAGGCTCCAGCAGCCCCTACCATAACACCACCGACAATTTCAAGAATGGCATTCCGAACACCTGGTCCACCATCTTTAATGTTGGTTGCAAGATTGACAATCCCCACAACAACGAGAAAGGCACCAACCGCAATCAATCCCTTCTGCAATAAAGACATAGCTTGTGCGAACATAGCACTTGCGTCTACTCCATAAACAAAACCTTTAAAATGCGTAATCATCTATTTCCTCTTTTCTATTTTTATTTTAAACTAGATTCAAAAGTTAAATCACGAATTCTAAGGCCTTCAAGATGATTTTCTTGTCTTTGATTCAAAGGATTGATTTGATAGTTCCACCACCGTTCATCGGTTTCTTGATTGGCTAGGTACTTCCAGTTTGGATGCTTGGTTGAATTGTATTTTTTGCTTTTAAAGACAGGCATATTGGCAATTCGAACCAAGCATTCATGCCGTTTCATATTTCCGACCTCATCGGGTGTCATTAAATCACGAGCAATCTTTTGATGAGAAAGGGATCCTGAACCTGTTTGGCCAAAGGAACGACTAGTATTTCGAACATCAATGGTTTGTTTACCGAGTAAGCCACTCATAAATTTAAAGGTATCTTCATCATTACCACCTAAGTAGACTAAGCTATCACAATTTCCAAGAATGATTTTCCAAGCTTCTTTTTCTTTATAGAGCCCTTGAAGTTGGGCAATATTTTGAAGAATGGGAACGAGACTCATATTTCGAGAACGGACTGTTGAGGTTTGTTCAGCAAAATCTGGAATTTCTCCGATATTTGCGAACTCATCTAAATAGACTCTCACATGAAGAGGCAATTGACCCTTAAAATCAATATCTGCTTGTCTTGTTAGGGTTTGAAATACGGTTGAAAAAAAGAGGGCTGAAAGAAAGCGAAAGGTACTATCGTTATCTGGGATAACTAGGTAAACCATTGATTTTTCCTTGCCCCATGTCTTCATATCAAGGGTATCTCTTTTGGTCAAATCCATGACACTTTGAATATTGAAGAGGGCAAATTTAGCAGTGGTTACAGCAACAACAGAATCCAGAGTCTTATCCTTATAATTTTGGAAATCTGCCCAATTTCGCATGGTAAAATTTTCAGTCCCATACTTTTTAGCATAATTTTCAAATAGAATTTCTAAGACACTTTTTTCTTGATTTTCACCCTTTGATAAGTGTTTAATGAGTTTTGAGATTTCAGCAAAACTTGGATAACGCCCTCGTTTTTTTCGCTTTTCCACTTCTTTTTTTTGACGTTTCAACAAGTTTTGGTATTCCTTTTGACTTAAACGACTTTCTTCTATGAGCTGTTCTCTTGTTTTGGGTGGATTATAGAAATCGACCAAGTAGGAGGCTAAAGCTCGTACCAAAGTCATAGAAGCTTCATCCCAAAATGGATCACTACGAGATCCAGAGCCTTTAGTGTTATTAAAATAAACCGTCAGCATGCGATTCAAATCATTTTCTGTCTCTATATAGCGAAAAGGATTGAAACCATCTGAGTTCTTCATATTGACTAAATCTAACACCTTTACTTGGTAGCCATGTTCTAAAAAGAGTTTGCCTGTTTTCTCGGCCAAGTGATCTTTAGGATCCACTACAATATTAGAACTATTCATCTGAATCAGATTGGGTTTCACAAAGCGAAATGTCTTCCCACTTCCTGAACCTCCAATCACCGCAATATTCTTATTTCTATCAAATTGGGGTGGTTTTTTATCTAATAATGTCAAACGAACATCTTGTGCTAAGATCGTATCATGAGAAAATTCCTTACCGTAAAAGAGCTTCTTTTCTTTTAGAGTTCCAAAACGGGCGCTCCCGTATTCTACCCCTTCTCGGTATTGTTTTTTACCAGTCTCTAAATAGAGATAAACCAGCAACATCATCACAAAGCCTAGTAGAAAAAAAGCACTTGATTTTCCAGTAAAAGAAATATTCCATGGCGACTGAAGAACTTCATCTTGACCTTCCATCAGGAGACGACTCCATTTATCTAAGGTATTTCCAGTATAGGAATCATACAAAAGCGTCAAACGATGAAAAAGATAGCCTAGTAAGATACCTAACAGTGAGAATAGTAGGAATTTCTTTCCACTGTACATCATCTCACCATCTCTTTCTGTTTGACGGCACCTTCTTGTCTAAAGGTAATTTGGGATTTAGCCTCATCAATTGCATCGTCTAATGACTTATCCATGGTAAAATCAGCTAATTTCTCCGGATCATTAACCATTTTTTCTAACAGATGGTCTAAATGATTGTCTAGAATCGAACGGTCTTTCGTGTAGAAATGTAGAGAATCCCCTTGCCAAGCGATGGCTAAAGGAATCTCTTCTTTTTCTAAAAAAGCTTTAAATTTCTCTATATCAATTGGTTTGTCTAAAAAATCTTTTTTCAGATTAATCGTATCAATCGCATAGGGAGATTGTAGCAATTCTTCTAATTTCTGCACCCCTATCTTATAGGCGGAATCCTGTGCTAAAGCCTGACGTCTAGACCATTCTAGAATCTTTAAAAGACTTTTTACAGTAAATAAAAGACTACGCTCTGCATATTGAACTGCCATTCGTTCCTGTTGTTCAGAGGACATCTGATGCCTCCTTCTTCACAAATAGCAGCTTTCCTTCTTTATAGCGATAAGCTATCAATTTCTGACGTTGCTTAATCGACTTGACAACCTGCAGTAGATCTCTCGAATAAGGTTCTCGAAGAGTAACTTCTACTGCTTTCCCATCAAAGATACCAACACGTTTAAATTCAATGTAGTCTTTTTTGAGATGTCCTAAGCCCATACCAAAAGGAAAGTGATGAATCAATTGGATGGTACAGCCACCTTTATTTCCCATTTGTTTCAAATCATACAAGTTTACTACCTTCATGATTAACTCCTTTATCTAGTTTGTCGCATCGTTTAAGTCTGGTAACGATAAACTCCGTGTCTGTTAGAAAATTCTCACACACGTCTTGTGCCAGTTGCCCTTCACAGGGAAATACTCTCAGTCCCTACTTACACAGGCACGCTAATCAAGACGGAGTGGATTCAATTTTCAAAGAACAGGTAGCTTTATTATAGATAAGAGTAGTTGAAATTTTTATCACATTTTTGGAGTTATTGGAATAAAAAAAGCAACTCACTGCTTTACTAATGAGTTACTTTTGTACTAAAATATTTGTTGCATAATTTCCCTAATAACCTGAACAGAGTTATCAAATGAGATATCTTTAGCATACTTAAATTGGCGTTGATAACGAATCCATAGCTCTTTCTGATAATCAGAAATTTCAATTCCTCTCACTTGTTCTTCCCAATTATAAATAGTATCTTTACTTTTACGTTTTTCTGCCGTATTTTCAAGTGCATTTTTTAATACTTCTAGATTAATCTCTTCTTTTCTAAGTTTATACAAGGTGAAAAGATCATATCGATCACGTGGGCGTGTCGAAGCTAATCCCCTACTAATGATCGTTTCTAACTTTTCAGCAAGTACAGTCTCTAGATTATATGTCCATATCTTGATGCTTTCATTAGTAAAGATAGAAGTCATTGAATAAGTAATTTCTCTTGGTGTGATTTTATCACCAGTAGTAATATCAATAAAAACAACCTCCTTTAATGTATCAAAAGTTGCATTTAATTTTAATGAAAATCCTCCATATTCATCATCTTGGCGAATAGGCTCTAGCTTATCTACTGAAAATGAAAATCCATCAGTTTTAGAACAAAGAATCTCTTCAAAGATATGAATCAAATTTTCTCTGCTCATTTCGGTTCCCTTCAGAGTGACATCTAAATCCATTGTGGTTCGCTTATCTAGTCCAATCATTTGACCTATTAGATACCCTCCTTTTACAATGAAGGAATCTCTATAAGAACTAGTAGAAATCAGCTTTAACACTTGCTCAATTAAATAATGTTGTTGTACTTGTTGAGCTGGAATTCCCTTATCTTTTGAAATGTTTTTGATTTTTGCTTTAAAGCTATTCGCATTTGAAAACATTAAGATAGTACCTCCGTATAAGATTGTAACTTATCAGTTACTTTAAATAGCTGGGCATAATAAAATAATTTGTGTAAATGAATTTTATTTTGTTGAAAATATTTTTTAAACGCTGGTGCAATAATTTGAAGATCCACCTTATGAACTGGTCTTAGACATTCAACCAAAACTCGTTCAACTTCATAAACTTTAATAAATTGACCAGGAAGGCGCTCTATTTCAATAATTCCTTCACTATAGTGAGAGCGTAAAATAATAGGACATATATCTGCTTCCTTAATGTTTTTGGTATTCGTACCATAAGGAAAACTCATCGTCATGTTAAAAGGGATAGTTAAAGATAAACCATGTAACCAAAGTGCTGTCTCCAAAGAAAAGATTCCCTTTGGAAATCGATGCTGAAGGACAAACCACTCATCTAAATAAATATCAGGTAAGCGATATAACCCTTTTTCTTCAGCATCGATTTTTCCTTCTGTAACCATTTTTAATAAGGTTTTGTAGTGTAAATTTTCATCTATTACTTGTTTAAAAGTTAAAAAACCATACTGATTAAAAGAGTTCATCAGTTTCTCTCTTTTATCAACCATACCATTCTCCTTTCTTAGAAATAAAATGCTAACACCTTCTACATATGTTAGCATTTTATTTCTTTAAAATCAATTCATTTAGTTTTTTATTTCAAACTGAATCTATAAGTAAGCCAGACCACCTATTATAAAGAAGAAGTAAGCCATGGACTAATAGGTTCTACTCCAAATGAAGCCCTAGAAATATTTCTAGTAAAAACATACAAACAGCAAGATAAAATGCTTGTCAAAGAAACTCTGATATGATTAACTTTCATAAAATTTCTCGATACAGAAATTCTTCAACAATACTCACATTGGTTAAGAAAAGAATAGTGATGTAACCATGATTTCAATTTTTAAATCATGATGGCCATTTCACCTTTCTTGCCTTAACTGGCTTAAATCGAATCTTATTAATAAGTCTAAGCTCTATTTCTCTACAATCTGTAACGGAGGTATCATTGATTTTAAGGCTTCTTGGAAAGTATTGATTTCCTTGTTCACGTGATAGTTCTACTGTATAACTAATACCATTACTTAATTTAAAGACTACAAAATAAATATGATCTCTTCTAAATCGGCTACCAACTCTTCTATTCAAAATGCCATCAGTTGTATAGAATTTACACTCCATTACATGTAACATTTGATAAAGCAACAAGGTTCCAACTATTTTGAATTTATTTTCGTTGAACCAACCATTATCAGCTTTATTCAGGCGTTCCAATGTCCAATCATCTTTTAATCCTTCAAAAATACTCCCTGCATTATTAGTTGGTAAATTAACATGATGTTCTCTAGATAATCCTAAAAGATGAGGAATGGAGGAATTTGGAACTGATAGAATAATTTTAGGACAGTTCTCCATATTTGTCTGATAAATATATTTGTACTGAGAAACATTTTTCTCAATAGTATTGGCCAAGCAATCCATCTTAACATTGACAATATCAATCTTTCCATCAAAAGTCTTTAGCCATTCCAAAGTATAAGTCATTTGAATTTTCTCCTAAAAAAGAGAAGGAAGCTCCTGCTTCCTTCTCTCCCACGTATTGAGTTTCACCTCACGCTAGATATGCCCTATCTGTTCCTCAAGGGTAGGCAGTCCTGCTATTCTTTTTCTCAACAAACAGTCTGAACTGAGAGCGGAGCCCACAGGCGGGTGCAGACCATATCCACTAGCCCACAAGTAATTATATCATTTAATTACCTTCATTATACGCAATTAGTCCATATTTGTCAACAATTACATTCATTATGAATATCTAAATAAATCAGGTCCTTTTTTTGAAAAGTTTGTGTTTGTATTTTGGCTTGGTTTTCGAATCAAAAAGAGAGAATCAAGTTGATTCCCTCTCTATGTTAGTTTTTCCTTACTTTCCCTATAGGAAAGCTAGGATCTATTAAAAACTTCTTTTTTATGTGAACTTCCCCATCTTTCGATAAATAGAATCCCCACTAACAAAAGGATAATCAGGCAAGGAAGTAAAACTAGCCCCATGTCCCAATTTAGATTGACATTATCAATTTGCTTAGGTAATCTTCCAGACAAAATCTCCACTGAACGTAAGTAAGTAAAGGGAATCAGATGTGCAATCCTTTGAAGAGGCTGAATTGTTTGGATGCCAAACAATAAGCCAACAATCCCAATGAGTGAAAGAAAGAGTACAGGCATTTTTTGCTTGAAAAAGTAAGCAATCAAATACACAACTTCCACAATGACGATAAAGGCTAAGAAAGCTAAGAACAAGCTAGGAAATAACACATCCTGTATCTTTCCAATAGTTACCTCTTGATTCGTTAAGTTATAAATCGGGTAGGGATAATCTAACTGTCCAAAACCACTTATCAGACTTCCCACTAGAAAAGAAAATCCACTGATTCCGATAAACAGCACAGTTACATAACCCACTCCAACTCCAAGAGAGGACATGGCAAATGCCACTTTTGAAAAAGGATATAACTGAGCTATGTCCAGATGATTTTGATATCTTTCTGCAAATAGTTGCGTTAGCATAAAAATAATAGCAATCACAAACAAGGTTGGGATAATAGCCTCTAAAATCCAGACAATCTGATCAATCCCGTGGGTCGGATAATCTAAATTGTGCGCTTTTATGTTCAAGGGATATAGGGCTTGGTAAATCTTTCGCTGGCGGTCAGCCCCCATTTTTAGTTCAGAGCTAGAAGTCGGGGTATTTGATATCTTTTCATAATTCTTCTCTTCATCTTGCCACTGCAAATAGTAGGCTTCTTTCCAGCGCCCTTCTTTTAATAAAGTCAGAATTTCTGTCTTTAGCGTCAAAAGATTTTTTTGCGATTCTAAATCACTTTTAGCAATTTGGTATTCCTCCGAGCTGGTGTCAGATATTTGAGAGAGTTTCTCTTCATATTCATTGATGATTCTCTCATCTTTTACAAGACTGGTTTCCAACTCGCTCTCCAAGCTGTGTGAGTTTGCAGTCCGACTATTTAAATAAAAGGTAACACCGAGTACAGATACAAATAAAGCTAAGATAATCCAGTTTAAGCGACTTTTGAAAACTTTTTTCAATAAAAACAGACCAACATCTTTCATAAACTAAACCTCTTCTATCTGACCCTGATGAATGGTTACTACTCTATCGCAGACATCAACCAACTCTTCCTTATAGTGGGAACTTAAAAGAACCAGCTGCTCTTGTCTATCGATTTGTGCCAGTCTATCAAAAAACTTCTGTCGATAATACTCATCTAAGCCATTTGTAATCTCATCCATAAGCCAGCATTTCGCCTGACTCAGGAAATACATGGCAATCACCAAGCGTTGCTTCATGCCTAAGGAATACTTGCGAATGGGAAGGCTGATATAGTCAGGCATTTCCCAGTAATCAATTTCATCCCCCAAGTTTAGATCTGACTTCCAGATATTTTTTATAAGGCGAAGGTAGTCCATCCCACTTAAGTTTCCATCCAGCCATTCAACGCTCTCATAATAAAATAAAGAAGGAGGGACTGCGATATTTCCACTACTTATAGGAATTAAATTGCTAATGGCACGGAACAGTGTCGTCTTTCCAGAGCCATTTATAGCAAGAATACCATAAATCCTACCCTTTTCAAATGTAAAATCAACATCTTGTAAGATGACTTGTCGCGTTTTTAAGGCAACATGAGTAAGAGTTATCATATACAGTCCTCCTTTTTCTACTCTTTAACGATTAATAGCCTCCACTGTAGTAGTTTAGTACCTCATAACAATCGTAATTCCAACCAGAACCAATTTTATATTCAGAATAGCTATAATAACGAGACCATGATGGAACGTTAATATAGCTATGTCTGTGGTAATTCATACTAGACCTATAGAAGGTATTCCAATCATACCTATAAGTTTTAAGAACGCTCACAGCAGATACACTGGACTGAAAAGACCAACAGATAACAAACTAGCTAATAAAACAACTTTTGCTGATTTTTTCATGGCTTCCACCTCACTAATATATTTACTTTCGAAAGCGCTTTAATTATATCATTTTTTTATTTGTTATGCAATAGTTTTTTTATTTGTTATGCAATAGTTTTTTTGTTCCGAAAAATCTCACACTAAACGCTAACAACTCGAATTTACTCTAAGACGACTCTGTTTTAGGGCTATGTGTCGTGCACTTTTTTCTGAGTCTTTTCGCTTTTGAACCCTTATATATCAAGAAAAAGAAAACCAGTGGAAGTTTGTCTAAGACGAATTTCCACTGATTTCACGCGTTTTTCTCATACTAAAGGCTAGGGTGTGGGAAACTGGAAGTTAGTTTTAGAAGTTACCTAAAAATCAGGTCACCTATTTTAAAAAAGCAGCAAACTATAAACTAGTAGGTTCCACACCAAATGTAGCCCCATACTGCCCCATAAGTCCGATTTATAGCGCACCATCCCTAAAAATATTCCCAATGAAACATATAAACACCAAGCTAGAATGGTTCCTGGATGATGAACTAAGGCAAATAAAACACTTGTCAACGCAACTCGAATATCTAATTTTCTGACCAAGTTCCATAAAATTTCTCTATACAGAAATTCTTCAACCATACTCGCATAGATTAAAAACAATAAAAATGAAAACCAAGGAACTTGATGTTGAAGGTCAATTAAGTTTGCTTGATTCGTGGTTCCTTGAGCATGGATTAGACTAAAACATAGACTTATAATCAGTAGGCTAACGAATCCAATACCAAGCCATTTCATCCTAGTTTTCATATTGACCTTATGCGCTTTTTTACGTTGACCATATATCCATAAAAATGAAATGAGTGACGCACCATAGAGAATCTGTAGTATAGTTACCTCACCGATACAAAGAAATTTCAGTAAGTATAGAGATACCAATAGGACATTTACTTGTTGGAATATATAAACTGGAATTATTCTTTTCATAGTTACCTCCGAAATAAATCTTCATAATCTAAATCTAATACCTGCACAATCCTTTCTACCCATGGACTTTGAGGCATTCGTTGTTCCATCTTGTAGTGACGAATCTTTTGATACAAACGATTCAATTCACTTGGATAGTGAAACTCTCCCGCAAACATTTTTCTGGTTAACTCAATCCAGCTGATATTTCTTTCAGCCAAAATAATGGACAAGTTCTCCCAAAATCGTTCAGCCATATTGCTTCTCCTTTAGTTAGATAAATAATGTGTTTGTGTCATGTAAATCAATTGTTTCGTATCTCTTGGCAATAAAGCTCTAGCTTCCTCCAAATTTAGATTTGGATAAACTCGCTTATTTGAAACCGCAAGAGGAAGTCTGATGGTTAGTTCAGGATTTTTTAATATCATTTCAATGAAATCCGTTAATCTTAAATTGTCACGGTTCTTAAATCGTAATAAATTAGGAGATAAAAACTCAAAACAATCTGAAGAATAGCTCATCATCTCAATTAATTTGTCCTTTGTCATTTCAGAAACTGAATGACAAGATACATCGATGCCATAGTTTTGGAAGAAGTCTAAAAGAAGTTGATTTCTTTGGCTATTTTTACTTAGATAGAGATCAATCATGGGAGACCTCCCAAAGATTCGGTTCCATTTGATATTCTGAGACGATTAAGGAATCTAATAAATTTGCGAAGTTAATCGGTTTCTTGTCTTCATCAAAAGCTTTTACAGTTACTTGGGTTGTAAGTATTCCCTCTTTTCCCTCAGCTCTATAGCCTTGTCCATATAAAACAAAAACAAGATTCTGATGATCATCTACAAAGGCATCAGCTCCGTTCTTTATATCCTGACTTTCAAGGAATTCCATAATGTTTTGAAGATAGGATTCGTAAAATAGGGGGTAGTTGTGTTTTTTATGGTAATCATCTAAAAATGTCACCTCAAACTCACATGGATAATTGGGCATCAAAAATATTTGTTCATCCAGCTGTTTGATTTCTGCGTCATGTAATTCTGTTTCTAATTCATCACAATCTAGTATTGATTCTTTATTTAATGCTTTCATCTTTTTCCTCTACTTCTTTTAATTTCTTTGCGATTGCGGCAATCACAGGAACGGTTACACTATTAGCAGCTTGTTTATAGAGCTGACTATTACTAGAGACTTTTCTAGCAGCTTCAAAAGCCCAATCAGGAAAGCCCTGCAATCGAAAACACTCTTTAGGAGTGATTCGTCGTATTCTCAAACGGTAAAATTGTCCATCTATTAAAACACCAGCTACTTGGTAAACTTGTTTATCTTCTCCTTCATAGCTAGCCACTACTACTCCCATTTGCCCACTAGTTGTTAACGTATTAGCTATACCTTTTCCAACTCTACCACGACGATGCTGAGAACTTGGTCTTTCTAAATTGATTGAATCCCCAATCTCTGCTTGAGCATATCCTTTTTTCGTTGCCTCTCGGACTTTTAGAAATTGGATTGGTTCTGGAATCAGTATTTTGGGGATTTTATCTCCTCCTTGCATCGTAGTCAGTGTTGGAGATAAGCCCTCACTTCCATAGACTCTACCAGTTTCCTTAAAGCTAGTTGGTAAATCTCCAACAACGACAATACCATGGCGATCCTGAGTATTTAAAGTAAACATTGGCTCTTGATTATCCTTGAAACGTCTACCATTTTGTCTCTTGTCTAATCTGTCTGGTGTCATACAAGGAATCGCAATTTTAAATCCTTCTCCTTTTCCACGAACTAAGGTTGGCGCAAGACCTTCTGAATAATAGACTTTACCACTCATTCCACTTTTTGATGGATTCAAATTCCCTAATATTTTTAAAGTCTCAGGGTTAGTTGCTTGACCTTCTCGTCTGAAAGGAAATAAGAGTCTGGTACCTCTCTTTCTAGAATGTCCGATAATAAACACCCTCTCTCTGTTTTGGGGAACGCCAAAATCCTTACTGTTAAGCATCTGCCACTCAACATCAAACCCCAATTCATCAAGCGTGGTAAGGATTGTGGTGAACGTCCGTCCCTTATCGTGATTGAGTAGGCCTTTAACATTTTCAAGAAAAAGAAAACGTGGTTGGATTTGTTTGGCCGCTCGAGCAATTTCAAAGAATAAAGTTCCTCTAGTATCTTCAAATCCCAATCGTCTTCCTGCGATTGAAAATGCTTGACAAGGGAATCCTCCACAGATGACATCGACTTTCCCTCTAAGTTTTTTAAATTCGTCATCTGAAACATCTCGTATGTCATGAAATTCAATTTCTCCTTCCGTTTGAAAAATGGACTTATAAGATTCTCTAGCAAATTTATCAATCTCACAAAATCCAATACACTCGTGTCCGACACTTTCCATTCCTAGTCGAAAGCCACCGATACCTGAAAATAAATCAATAAATCTCATTTCTTTATCACCCCTTTCTTATCGACTATCATTGTCAGAACTGTCACTCCACTTGAAATGACAATGAGCATAACTAATATCCACTCGATTGGCGACATTTAACCACCTCCTTTTCTAACACGGTTGTTCCAAACGGAATACAAGCCATTAAACACAAATTCAGCAAGTACTTCCGCTCGTCTAACAAAGCGAACATTGTCAAGAGCATACTGATAGATTCTCTCAAAATCAGTCATAGCAATTTCACTGGCTGTTTCAGAAAACCCCTCTCGTCTAAATTGATCTTGCACCAATCCCCAAATATAATCTCGATCATATTTTGTGACCTTTTCTACTTTTCTTTTCAAGATAGGTTGAGTATCCCTCTCCTCCTCATCCTCAATAAATAAAGAATCAGTCTCACTATATTTAGTCTCACTAACTTCAGTCTCACTAGGGGCTGAATGTGAGACGGGGGCCGTTTCATTTTCACCCTGCCCTAGTCTTTTTTTAACACTAGGCCTGTTTGAATTAGCTACTGGGGTAGAAGATAATTCCCCTAAATAAATCTTATTAGCTAGTCTTCCTTTCTCACTTGAAGACTGTTGAACTTCATCAATTAAGTCATA
Organism: Streptococcus pseudopneumoniae; assembly: GCF_001076775.1. Taxonomy (GTDB): domain Bacteria; phylum Bacillota; class Bacilli; order Lactobacillales; family Streptococcaceae; genus Streptococcus; species Streptococcus pseudopneumoniae_G. The sequence goes on along the minus strand of NZ_JVGV01000030.1, from coordinate 24,655 downwards.
TTCTTTAAGAGTTTTTTTGATGGACAGTAATTTTGACTTCGAACAACCTAATAGCTTCATCAGTTTAGAATTAGAAAATACTAAATAGACCGCTCCCTCTTCATCTATCCAACCACGACTGAGAGATAATTCTAAACGATCTTTTAAAATAGAATAAGCCACCTTTACTTCTAGTTTCATATCCATATATTTCTCATCCTCAAAAAGAATTTTAGGTAATTTGTAATACCGTTCTGAAGTTTGGTATTGATTTGCGGTAATTCGTTTCATAGCGTTCCTCCAAGTTCTTTGAGTATTAAATCTCCACTTGATTCGAAGCGAACCAAGCCACTTTTTTCTAATTCAGCCATAAGAGATATGGCCTCAACAATATCAATTCCCATTTCACGTACTAAAAATGAAATGACAATATAGCGTGATGATTGTAATTCTTTTGTCATTTTCCCTCCTGAAAATAAAAAAAGGAGAACAATATACAATTGTTCTCTCTTTAGATAAATATTTATTGTTGTATTCATTTTTCCGATGCGCAAACGACATCTACAAATACATATACATCTATGTGCCTTTTTAGGACTTTTCTGACGTCAAAATTGCCTTTATCTACAAAGACAAAATGCTTGTAAAATAGCTTAAAATCAAGGATTTTCACCCTTTTTTTCGTTGTAGCAACACTACACACTCCACGTGATGAGTTTGAGGGAATAAATCAACCGGCTGTACTTTCTTCAATTCATATCCCAATTCTCGGTAGAGTTTGATATCACGCGCCATCGTTGAGACATTACATGAGATATAGGCGATGCGTTTAGCTCCTGTTTGACTACTTGCCTTGATAAAGCTTTCTGTGAGTCCTTTTCTTGGTGGGTCCACTAGTATAAGGCTGGGTTGAATCCCTTCCTTGAGCCACTTCTTCATGGCATTTTCGGCTGTATCACAGACATAGTGGGCGTTTGAAATATTGTTCAGTTGAGCATTCTTCTTGCTATTCTCAACCGCTTCTGCAATCACTTCAACACCATAAACTTCCTTGACATGTTTCGCAACAGAGAGGCCAATCGTCCCGATACCAGAGTAGGCATCAATAACCACATCATCTGATTTTAATGCTGCAAAGTCAATAGCTGTTTGATAGAGATTCTCCGCCATTTCAGTATTGACTTGGTAAAAAGCGGGACCAGCGATTTGGTAGTCATTTCCCAACATTTGGTCGGTAATATAGTCTTGACCATAAAGCGTACGCCATTCCTTACCAAAAATAGCATTAGTGTTCTGGTCATTAATATTTTGCATAACAGACACAATCTCTGGGAACTGCTTGATTAATTGTTCAATCAATTGTTCCACACGGAAAATCTTTGGACGGGTTGTTACCAAAATAACCATGATTTGTCCTGAGTAATGCCCACGACGTACCACAAGGTTTCGAATCAAGCCAGCTTGTTCCTTTTCATCATAAGGTTTCAGGTCATAACGACGGAGCAAGTCACGTAGAGCTACTACTACCTCATCAATCACAGGATCTTGGATAAAGAAATCTTCTAGAGGCATGAGGTCATGCGAATTCTTACGGAAAAATCCTGTTTCCAAGACACCATTCACACGACGAACAGGGACCTGCGCCTTATTGCGGTACTTGACTGGATGTTCCATACCTAAAGTTTCAGCAACCTCTATATCATCAATTCCAGCAATCTTATATAGACTATCCTTAACTTGCTTGGTTTTAAATTTGAGCTGTTCTGGATAGGCAAGATGACCTAAATCCGCGATTCCTGAACGCAGGTAAGCCAAATCTAAATCTTGATTACGGTGTGGTGATTGAACAAGGTATTCTTCAACTTTACCAAAACCAATCTTTTTATTGACCTTGAGGACACGCATGAGGATTTTTTCACTCGGTAAAGCATTCTCGACAAAGAATACCAAACCATCCACCTTGGCCACTCCTGCACCTTCATGGGTCAAGTCAACAATTTCAACTTCTACAATATCATTTTTCTTTAACATTTTCTTCTCTTTCTATTGACCGACAAAAAAGACGGCAACGTTACGGTTACCATCTATTATACCATGATTTTTCTTAAGAACCAAAACTCTTGAAGAAGTTGACAATGGCTTGCCAGAGGGAGCTTAGGAAATTGCCGCCGTCCTCTAGCGCCTTATCAGCATCAAAGTTAAGGTTGATATTTTTAAAACTGTCGCCAGCTTGTGAAACAATACTTTGTTTAAGGTCATTCAGGGTTTTAGTGAAGTCTGCATTGCTGAGGATATCACTCTTCGATAGATTCAAAGCAAAATTGATGATGATATTGATTTGGTTTCCTGTTATAACCTGATCAAGTTTGTAATTTTTCAAGGTATCTTCAACAATTTTACGGATATCTTCCTCCGTCAGATTTCCCTTGCTTTCTTTAGCTTTGGCGAGTCCTGACTTGATATCAGCTAGGGCAACGTTTAATTTATTAGCATCATAGCCTGACTTGTCCTTGTTTTCAGCATTGATATCGGACAAAGCCTTCAACTCTTCTTGAGCCAAATCTTTGTTGGCTTGTGGCACCTTGGCTCCATTAGCTTCAAGTGAATAGTAAATCCCTGCTAAGGCACTCTCACCTGTAACTGAAATAGGTGCTGCTACAGTAATTTTGGCGTGTTCCACACCCAAAGTTACGGCCGCATTGCGGTACATATCCTGCGTCACCTTAGTGATGTTTTCTGGTGTTTCAATCTTGACCTCAAGTGGCGACTTGTCACCTAGCTTTTGAATCTTGGCTGATGAATACAATTGTAAGCTAGAGTCATTGGCAACATTCATAATCTTAGAATAGACATCAGGTGTCATGGTCTTGAGTTCTTTGGTGTCTGTTGAGGCATTGTAGCCTAGTTTTTTAAGGGTTTGATTTTTTTGATCTTCAGACAATGATGAACCTAGGACATATTCAGGTTGAACATAGGTTTCATCGATGACTTTTTGAACATCAGTTGCTGCATGGACACTATTCATAGCTGTTACTGCCCACAAGACCGCAGCACTGGTCAGAAAGAGTTTCTTTCTCATAGGGAATTTCCTCCTTTACCTTTCTAGAGTAATATATCTATCTTAAAGAAAACTTATAACAAAAACACCTGGACTAGCCAGATGTCGAAAAGAGAGTAAAACATTTGATGATGTAAAGGTTGAGTTGCACCTGTCTAGAATAATAATAGTTTCCTCCATTTACATAGAGTTCGGCTCCATGAAAAATGGAAATGGGGTGAATATAACTATAAGTCTTTCCAGTGGTGTTACCAAGCAAGGGAGCAACAGTATCACGAGAGTACTGTTTGGCCAGTGCTAGGGTGTTTTCCTTACCATTTTGGGCGATAAAATCGATATAGGCAGGTCCAAAATTATAGGCTTGAACAGCCGTCCAGACATCTACCCCCTTCTTCTGGGCCAGATAGAGATTATCTGTCAGAGTTTGAACACCTTGCCGAATGCTAGAAGCATTATCATTGATGGTATTGGTGGAACCACTTGCAGACTCACTAGACTGCATAACATCGCCTTCTTTTCCTTTTGTTTCAGTATAAATCATAGCGAGCACAAGCTCTTCGTTTGCTGGGGTGTCTTTTTCACTCAAGATTTCTCGCACCATGGGTTGATAGGTCATGACTTGCTTGACATCCTGGTGAACGTGGTAAGCTTTATATCCAGCAAAAAGGAAGACTGCTAGTACAAGCACTCTTCGAATTCGTTTAAACATTATTTACTTTGGATATCCTCGATATTTTTGATTAAGATAGAGTAGGTTCCATTGTCGTTTTGGATAAACTCAACAGACTCGGCGTCTTGATAGACGTTATTAGGAACTATGAGCTCAATTCCATTTGACAAGGAAAGTTTTTGGTTTTCAAATTTTTTAAGCTGACGACTGGCATCAATTTCATCAAACTGAACAGGCTCTGGTACGGCTTCTTTGACTTGATCAATAAAGCTCAAACGAGCCGTCAGATTGTTGTCAAAAAGGTCGTTGGCCAATTTTTCAGGCGACAATTCATTGCTTTCTTCTAGGTTGTTGAAAATCGCTGATTTGACCTTAGATTGAAATTGAAAATCATCTGTGTTAAAAGATTCAGCAATTCTCTGGGCTGTTTTTTCCAGTTCTTTGATAGATTTCTTGGGAGAAATCTTAGGGGAAACGGCAAGAAGATTGTCTGAAAAATAGTTCAAGAAAGTCCCATTGTACTTGATGCGTTTTTCAATGAGATGGTACTTGCGACTCTGAAGATTGACCACCAAGGCCTCATCAGCACCCGTTCCAAATCCAGGCAGGTTATTCTGAGTCAGCTTGATTGGATTATCAACTTCTCCACCGAGGTGGGTCAGGGTCTCACGCAGGGCAATTCGTAAGAAAGCGAAATGTTCTACACCTTCTTTAGAAAATTGCACAAAAATCAAGTCATTGGTCTTGAGGTTTTCAGAAATACTGAACTCTTCTTTCCATAGATTAGCCAGTGTTAGTGATGTCTCCAACAAATCGTCTGTTATATGATTGAAGAAGGGATTTTCTTCCTCGAAAATCCCAGTCTTGGCTTCATCTGAATACACACGTTCAATTTTTCTACGCAGGTATTCTTCGATTTTTGGAGTAATATTGAGAAGCTTATCCGCTAGGAACAGCTCGGTATCATCCGGACTGAACTGGTGAATAATGGCTTTCTTAATATAAATGTCCATAAAAGTTTTAGTCCTCGTATAATGGGAAGGCATCTGTCAATTCTTTGACTGCACTTCTCACTTCTTCTAATACAGCCTCATTTTCTGCATTCTTAAGGGTTTTAATGATGAGTTCAGCCACTTTGCGACTCTCTTCTTCACCAAATCCACGCGCAGTAATTGCTGCAGATCCGATACGAATCCCACTTGTCTTGAATGGTGACAAGGTTTCGTAAGGGATTGAGTTTTTATTTAGGGTAATATTGACTTCATCCAGCAAGTTTTGAGCAACTTTTCCGTTTTCTACAACTTTAGTCACATCAACTAGGAAGAGGTGGTTTTCAGTCCCACCAGAAATGATACGGAAATCAGGATCTTGCAAGAAGACATCTGCCATAGCCTTGCTGTTCTTGATAACATTAGCAGCATATTCCTTGAAGGCTGGATCCAAAACTTCTTTGAAGGAAACTGCCTTAGCAGCAACAACATGCTCCAAAGGACCGCCCTGAATACCTGGGAAAATTGCTGAATTGATCTTCTTAGCTAGGTCCTCATCATTGGTCAAAATCAAACCACCACGAGGTCCACGAAGGGTTTTGTGGGTCGTTGTTGTCGTGATATGAGCGTATGGCACTGGACTTGGGTGAAGTCCGGCTGCCACCAAACCAGCGATATGAGCCATGTCCACCATGAGCTTAGCCCCAACAGCATCAGCAATTTCACGGAATTTTGAAAAATCGATAATTTGAGAATAGGCTGAAGCACCTGCTACAATCAATTTTGGTTTGACTTCTTGGGCTTGTTTCAAGATAGCATCAAAATCCAAGAGTTCCGTTTCAGGGTCCACACTATAAGACACAAAGTTATAAGTTTGACCTGAGAAGCTGACAGGAGCTCCGTGAGTCAAGTGTCCACCTGCTGCCAAATCCATACCCATAACGGTATCACCTGGCTCAATCAAGGCCATGTAAGCCGCACAGTTGGCTTGGCTTCCTGAGTGAGGTTGGACATTAGCGAATTTAGCGCCGAAAATTTCTTTTGCACGTTCAATAGCTAGACTTTCTACCACGTCTACCACATCAGTTCCACCATAATAACGGCGTCCTGGGTAGCCTTCGGCATATTTATTCGTCAAGATAGACCCTTGAGCTGCCATGACAGCCTTGGAAACTACGTTTTCCGAAGCAATCAATTCAATGTTATTTTGTTGGCGTTCTTCTTCTTTGGCAATGGCATTCCAGAGATCAGCATCATATACTTTAAAATCGTCTTTGTCAAAAATCATAGGTCTTCTCCTTTTATTGTGTGACTAGTCCATTAGTTTAATTTTCTAATAAGAAAATTAAACTAAAAGATGCGAATAAACCGTTTCTGCATTTTATCACAAGTATAACCAACTTTTTCATAAAATGCATGAGCACCCAGACGATGATCGGCAGAGTTTAAGCGGATAAACCCGTAACCACGTCTTTTTGCTTCTTGCTCCAACCCTTGCAGTAAGCCTTTACCGATACCTTGCCCTTGTGCTTGAGGTGAAACTGCTAAAGCTAAGATATTAAATCCTGCTTTAGAATAAAGTGATTCATAGACCTCAGCGTGGACATATCCAAGTAAGACATGACTAGCTGCATCCTCATAGCCAAGTAGGAAATGATGTGAATCCTGAGATAATCTAGCTAGTTGACTAGCTGTTTCCTCTGTACTAAAAGAATAGCCCAAAGCCTCTTGATTGATGTCACAAATAGCTTTCACATCTGTTTCTTGCAAATCTCTTAGCATTTTATTCCTCCTCAAAAGAAATCTCTGGCAACCGAGCAAGAATATCTTCTCGCTTAATGGCCCCTTGGCGTAAGATTTTCACCTTGTCTCCAGACAAATCCACAATAGTTGAATCCTGTCCAGTTAAAAAAGCATCGTCTTCCAGACCCAGAACCTCTTGATCAAAATCCTTCAGAATTTGTTCAAAGGTCACTCCACTTGCCTGACCTGAAATATTGGCAGACGGCCCAATCAAGGGACCTGTCTCTCGAATCAAATCAAGGGTAATGGGATGACTCGGCATCCGAAATCCAACAGTCGCAAGGCCAGAATTGACCCAATAGGGAACTCGGTCATTAGCTTCGAGAATAATGGTCAAGGGACCTGGTAAAAAGATCTCTACAAGTTTTTGTAGATAAGTTGGCTGATTCTTAGAAAAGTACAAGATGTCCTCTAGAGAGGCGATATTGAGATTGAGTGCCTTATCTCTTGGACGACGTTTAATCCGGTATACATGATTAACTGCTTTTTCGTCTAGAGCCTTGGCAAAAAGACCGTAAACTGTCTCTGTAGGTAGAACGGCAGCTCCACCATTTTCCAACTCTTGTCTAATCCTGTCCATCATCAACCACGACCATCCTATCTTGACCAAATTGGTCCTTGAGTGTTCGAACTCTTTTTTCAGGAAGATGTTTCCTAAAAAGATCAGGAACACTTTGACCTTGCTTGTATCCAATTTCAAGGTAAATCTTACCACCATCTTTGAGATAGTCTTTTGCATCTTCCGCAATTCTACGGTAAATAGCTAGGCCATCCTCGTCTGCAAAGAGAGCTAGATGAGGCTCCGAATGCAAGACATTCAAGCCGACCTCTGACTCATCTTCACGAGAGATATAGGGTGGATTGGAAACAATTATATCATATTTTTCAGAAATTTCTGTAAAACAGTCAGATTTTTTTAAAAATATTTGAAGATTTTGATTTTTAGCATTTTCGCCGGCTACATCTAAAGCATCTTGGGAAATGTCTGCTGCTGTCACTGACCAAGCTGGTCTGTTTTTTGCTAGAGCGAGAGCAATAGCTCCACTACCTGTTCCAATATCCAAAACTGAAAGATTCATCTCAGGATTTTCAGCCAGGATAAGCTCCACTAACTCCTCTGTCTCTGGACGAGGGATCAATACTCGCTCATCAACTTTTAACTGCATTCCATAAAAATCTGCCTGTCCAATGATGTACTGTGCCGGTTTATGAGATGCTAACTGTTGTAAAATTCCTTTTACAAATACTTCTTCCTCTTCCGTCACTTCCTGCTGGAGGGAAAAAACAAAGTCTGTAAAAGATAGATTTTTGAGGCTACGATAGACAAAAGAGAGGCTTTCTGCTTCCTCTCCTTGTCTTATCAACTCTTCTTCAAAATCTGAAAATAATTGCGCTAATTTCATTATTTGTTTAATTCTTCTAATTTTTGTGTTTGGTCATAGAACACCAAGGCATCCACAACTTCATCCAATTTACCAGACAAAATGGTATCTAGTTTTTGGAGGGTTAAACCGATACGGTGGTCTGTGACACGGTTTTGTGGGAAGTTATAAGTACGAATCCGTTCTGAACGGTCACCAGTACCGATTGTCGACTTACGCTCAGCATCTTGTTCATCTTGTGCAATTTGTGCGAAGTGGTCAGCAACACGCGCACGGATGATTTTCATGGCTTTTTCACGGTTTTTCTGCTGGGTACGTTCTTCCTGCATCTCAACCTTGATATTGGTTGGCAAGTGAACGATACGAACGGCAGTCGCAACCTTGTTGACGTTCTGTCCACCAGCACCTGATGCATGATAGATGTCGACACGAAGGTCTTTTGGATCAATATCGTATTCTACTTCTTCGACTTCAGGCATGACAAGAACTGTTGCTGTTGAAGTATGAACACGGCCTTGGCTTTCTGTCACAGGGACACGTTGCACACGGTGGGCACCAGATTCGTACTTGAGTTTAGAGTAAACAGATTGACCTGAAACCATGGCAACGACTTCTTTGAAACCACCGACACCATTCATAGAAGCTTCCATAACTTCAAAGCGCCAGCCTTGGGCTTCAGCATACTTTTGGTACATGGTTAGCAAATCTCCAGCGAAAAGTGCTGCTTCGTCTCCACCAGCGGCGCCACGGATTTCAAGGATGATGTTCTTATCATCGTTTGGATCCTTTGGAAGGAGCAAGATTTTCAGTTTTTCTTCGTATTCTTCTTTTTCAGCCTTGGCATCTTTGAGTTCTTGCTTGGCCATTTCTTCCAAGTCCGCATCTCCGCCTGATTCCTTAATCATTTCTTCAGCGTCAACGATGTTTTGAAGGACTTGTTTATACTCACGGTAGGCTGTTACCGTATCACGAGTAGAAGCCTCTTCTTTGGAAAGATCCATGAAACGCTTGGTGTCCGAAACTACATCTGGGTCACTGAGCAACTCTCCTAATTCTTCATAACGGTCTTCTACAGCTTGTAGTTGATCATAGATGTTCATTTTTCTTCATTCTCCTTATTGATTTCAGGCGCAAAATAATGTTTACGACAAACTGAGATATAGGTTTCATTACCACCAATCTGGATCTGTTCTCCATCGTAAACGGGCAGTCCATCCTGAGTACGCAACACCATGGTCGCCTTTTTCTTGCAATACTGACAAATGGTCTTGATTTCATCAATCTTATCTGCTAAAAGCAAGAGATACTTGGAACCTTCGAACAGTTCATTGCGAAAATCATTTTTCAAACCAAAAGCCATGACGGGTATATCTAACTCATCAACAACACGAGCTAGATCATAAACATGATGACGTTTAAGAAACTGGGCTTCATCAACCAACACACAGTAAGGTTTTTCTGATAGGTCTCGGATATAGCCGAAGATATCAGTTGTTTCCTCAATCGCAATGGCAGGGCGTTTCATGCCAATACGACTCGACACATAGCCAACACCGTCACGCGTATCCAGAGCCGAGGTCATAATCACAACACCTTTTCCTTGCTCCTCATAGTTATAGGCCACCTTGAGAATCTCAATCGTTTTACCAGAGTTCATGGTCCCATAACGATAATACAACTGTGCCATGTTTCTTGCTTCACGTCCATTTCTAAATTTTTGCTACATTCTAGTATATCATAATTTTCTTAAGCTTTAAACGGCAAAATGTGGTAAAATAGAAGAAATCCAAAACTAGTGGAGGAAGCTATTATGCCATTTGTACGCATCGATTTATTTGAAGGACGCACGCTCGAGCAAAAGAAAGCTCTTGCTAAGGAAGTGACGGAAGCTGTTATCCGTAACACTGGAGCACCTCAATCTGCTGTCCATGTCATCATCAACGACATGCCAGAAGGAACTTACTTCCCTCAAGGTGAAATGCGCACCAAATAATCTAGCTTAAGCAGAATTGCTTAGGCTTTTTCAATCTCCAAGTAGCATCCATTGAAGAAATAGTTCAAATTTGTTACAATTTGAAAGGATACTTGGAAAAATTTCCAAGAAAAGAGCTATTTATTAAAGGAAACATTATGATTACACGTGAATTTGATACCATCGCTGCTATCTCTACTCCACTAGGTGAAGGGGCTATTGGTATTGTCCGCCTGAGCGGAACAGACAGTTTTGCGATTGCGCAAAAGATTTTTAAAGGAAAAGACTTGAACAAGGTTGCCAGCCACACTCTCAACTACGGTCACATTATTGATCCTCTGACTGGTAAAGTCATGGACGAAGTCATGATTGGGGCTATGAAATCTCCAAAAACCTTCACTCGTGAAGATATTATCGAGATTAACACCCATGGTGGGATTGCGGTGACCAATGAGATTCTCCAGCTAGCTATCCGTGAAGGAGCTCGGTTGGCAGAACCTGGTGAATTTACCAAGCGTGCCTTCCTAAATGGACGTGTGGACTTGACTCAGGCTGAGGCGGTCATGGATATCATCCGCGCCAAGACAGACAAGGCCATGAACATCGCGGTCAAACAACTTGATGGTTCCCTTTCTGATCTTATCAATAATACCCGTCAAGAAATCCTTAACACACTTGCCCAAGTCGAGGTTAATATTGATTATCCTGAGTACGACGATGTTGAGGAAGCCACTACTGCTGTTATCCGAGAGAAGACTATGGAGTTTGAACAATTACTAACCAATCTCCTTAGAACAGCACGTCGCGGTAAAATCCTCCGTGAGGGAATTTCAACAGCTATCATCGGACGCCCCAACGTTGGGAAATCAAGCCTTCTCAACAACCTCTTGCGTGAAGACAAGGCAATCGTAACCGATATTGCTGGTACAACTCGAGATGTCATCGAAGAATACGTCAACATCAACGGTGTTCCTCTAAAATTGATTGACACAGCTGGTATTCGTGAAACGGATGATATCGTTGAACAAATTGGAGTTGAGCGTTCGAAAAAAGCTCTTAAGGAAGCTGACTTGGTTCTGCTAGTACTAAACGCTAGCGAACCCTTAACTGCCCAAGACCGACAACTTCTTGAGATTAGCCAAGATACAAACCGTATTATTCTTCTTAATAAAACCGACCTGCCTGAAGCGATTGAAACTTCGGAACTACCTGAAGACGTTATTCGTATTTCAGTCCTTAAAAACCAAAACATCGACAAGATTGAAGAGCGAATCAACAACCTCTTCTTTGAAAATGCTGGTTTTGTTGAGCAAGATGCTACCTACTTGTCAAATGCCCGTCATATTTCCTTGATTGAGAAGGCTGTTGAAAGCCTACAGGCTGTTAATGAAGGGCTGGAACTAGGTATGCCAGTTGACTTGCTTCAAGTTGACTTGACCCGTACTTGGGAAATCCTCGGAGAAATCACTGGAGATGCTGCTCCTGATGAACTTATTACCCAACTTTTTAGCCAATTCTGTTTAGGAAAATAAGAAATCCATGATCGTTCATTCGGTCATGGATTTTCTAATCTTTTTTAGTAATCTGGTCTTAGGACACCTGTTACAGTTGCCTTAGTTGCTTCGTAGTCGCCATCTACGACAACCTTGATAATGCGTTTGGCATCTTCTTCTGGTGCTGGAACAAGAGGTAGACGAGTTGGACCAGCTTCAAATCCCATATAGTTGAGAACGGCCTTGACAGGAGCAGGACTTGGATATGAGAAGAGGGCATTAACCTTAGGAATGAATTTACGTTGAATAGCTGCGGCTTTCTTCATATCGCTTTCTGCAATGGCAGTAAACATCTCATGCATTTCATCCCCATTTGTATGGGAGGCAACAGAAATAACCCCATCCGCACCAAGGTTCATGGCATGGAAAGCATCTCCATCTTCACCAGTATAGACCAAGAACTCTTCTGGCTTGTGCTCAATCAAGTAAGCCATATTTGCCAAACTCGTACATTCTTTGACACCAATAATATTTGGATGGTCAGCCAAGCGAAGCATAGTTTCTGGAGTCAATTCGACAACCACACGACCTGGAATGTTATAGATAATAATTGGTAGGTCAGAAGCATCTGCAATAGCTTTAAAGTGCTGATACATTCCTTCTTGAGAAGGTTTGTTGTAGTAAGGAACAATAGCAAGCCCAGCTGCGAAACCACCAAATTCTGCTACTTCTTTGACAAACTCGATAGAGTCACGCGTATCATTGGTACCCACACCCGCAATCAAAGGCACACGTCCATTGACAATCTTTTGTACAGCCGCAAACAGTTCCAACTCCTCATCATGGGTTAAGGTTGGACTCTCAGCAGTGGTCCCTGCGAGAAGAATTCCATCCGTATGATGGTCCAATAAATGCTCAATCAAGGCTGGAATAGCATCGAAGTTGATGGAACCATCCTCATGGAAGGGGGTAATAAAGGCTGTGATGATTTTACACTCTTTTAAATCTTTATAAGACATGAGAAACACCTCTCTATTTTAAAGAAGGAGTTCATCTGAACTCCTAAACGTTATGACTATTTTAATTCAAATTTCAATTCGGCCGTTGGACGAACCAAGCCACGTTCGTGAAGAGTTTCAGCAATCTGAACTGAGTTCCAAGCAGCACCTTTGAGAAGGTTATCTGAAACAACCCACATGTGGATTCCTTTTTCAGCATCCAAGTCTTTACGGATACGACCAACAAAGGTATCACGCGATCCCACTGCATTGATGGCTTGCGGATAAATTTGATGAGCGACATCATCTTCAAGGACAGCGCCTGGGAAGGCTGCGATAGCTGCTTTTACTTCTTCAATTGGAGCCACTTCTTTTGTTTCGATGTAAACAGACTCAGAGTGAGCTGACAAGACTGGAATACGCACACATGTTGCAGACACTGCAATGCTATCATCTTCCATAATTTTCTTAGTTTCCTTAGTCATCTTCATCTCTTCGTAAGTGTAATCATTTTCAGTGAAGACATCAATTTGTGGAAGAGCATTGAAGGCGATAGGATAATGTTTCTTATCCCCACCTGAAGGCAAGATTTCCGCATGCAAATCACGTGGGGTTACACCATCATTCAAGACTTCACGAAGTTCACGTTGTGTCTCAAGAATTGCTCCCATACCAGCACCTGAGACGGCTTGGTAAGTTGAAACGATGATACGATTCAAGCCCCATTTTTGACGGACAGGTTCAAGCGCCACCATCATTTGGATTGTTGAACAGTTAGGGCAAGCAATAATCCCGTTGTGGGCATCAAGTGCATGAGCATTGACCTCTGGAACAACCAAAGGAACATCTGGATTTTGACGGAAGTAAGATGTATTATCTACTACTACCGCGCCAGCTTTTACTGCGTATGGTGCATACTTAGCTGATGTAGAACCACCTGCCGAAAAGAGAGCAATGTCAATTCCTTCAAAAGCTGTTTCAGTCGTTTCTTCAATTGTAATATCTTGATCTTTAAATTTCAAAGTCTTGCCTGCTGAACGAGCAGAAGCAAGGTAACGGATTTTATCGATTGGAAGTGTTGATTCTTCCAACATTTTTATCATCTGAGCTCCGACAGCACCTGTCGCGCCGACTACAGCAACTGTATATCCCATAAATAACCTCTTTCGGAATTTTCTAAAAATTTCTATAATAGATGTATTATACTACTTTTTCCATGAATTGCAAAGCTTTTTCATCATTTTTTGGAAAATAAAAATCCCCAGTCGCTAGACTAGGGACTAAGAGGCATCTTCATGTGATGAGCAGGTTCACACAACTCATCAAGGTCCGCTCCTGCGTTATGACCTCCTTATGCTCAATAGTAGTCCGAAGACTACCTATCGACTCATCGCGTCTATTATATTACTAGAAATAAGTGGGTTTGTCAATAAAAAAATTTTGCAGGATGACTTTTATTATACAAAAGTCAGAATTTTTTCTCGCGAGCATAAGAAAAAACTCTTGTGTTCAAGAGTTTCCCTGTAAATATCATGCTAATTGCCGGGATTGAACCGGCGACCTCATCCTTACCATGGATGCGCTCTGCCAACTGAGCTAAATCAGCTTACTTAAAAAGTATACTACAGTTAGAAAATCTTGTCAAGTTTCCTTAGACATTTCCAGAAGAAAAAGCCAGGTAAGAGCTACCTAGCTTATCTTCTTCTATTTGCTTAAATCGATTCGACGACCAATTTTACCAATGATAATCGCACCAATAATTAATGAGGCAAATTCACCAATCCCTGTTGTAAACCAAGTAAGGAAAAATGGTAATTCTGCTACGATATTCAACTCGGCAGCGATGGTAAACATGGAAATTGAAAAGAGAATTGAAAAGAAGAAATGATCTTTTCGAATTAATCCGTTAAAGAGGTAATCTTTGCTGTATTTTGCAAAAAGCCAAACACCTAAACTGAGGAATACCAAGGTTGATCCACCACCAACAAAGACATCTAGGAGTCCGAAGCTAAAGAAATTAGCAATCATACAACCGATAGTAACTCCGATAATGTACTTTGGATTGTAAAAAGCCATAAAGTTCATCATTTCTGAAATACGGAACTGATAAGCACCGTAGCTAATGGCATTTAGGGGTGGTGTGACAGTTAAAACGACATAGATAGCAGCAACGATTGCAATATCTGCAACATCACGAATAGTTAATTTTTTCATCTTTTCTCCTTTGGCGGTTGCCCGCGTGTAATATGCTTGGTGAAAGAAGCTAAGCACCAAGGGTTGATTCAATCAACCTTACTAGTATAGCACAATAACTTGCTTTATGCTATACTAAAAGTATGAAAAAACGCATTCAAAGTCTCTTCGAGAATGAGCTCTTAGCCTATCTCTTTTTTGGTGTAGCAACTACTCTTGTCTCCATTCTATCCCGATTAGTCATTTATCAATTAACCCATAAAGAACTGCTTGCTACTGGACTAGCAAATAGTATCGGTATCCTATTTGCATTTATTACAAATGATAGGCTTGTCTTTAAGCAAGCTAGAGAGAATTGGCCAAGCCGTTTAGTAAAATTTACTATAGCACGTCTTTCTACTTTTCTTTTAGACTTGTTTTTAACTTTTATCTTTGTAACTCAGTTTCCTAATATTATCGGGCAATTTGTAAATAATAATATAGACAAGGTTAATAGTATTGAAACCGTTATTTCACAATTCTTGATAATTATCCTCAATTACATTTTTAGTAAGGTATTTATTTTTAAAAAATAAGAAAAAATTTACATATAGCTTGCAAGAACTTCTTAATTAAAATATAATTAAGAGTAAGAATTTTTTTGAAAGGAAATTATGAAAATGTTAAAAGATCTTAAAGCATTTTTGCTTCGTGGTAATGTTGTTGACCTTGCTGTCGGTGTGATCATTGCCTCTGCTTTTGGTGCAATCGTTACATCACTTGTTAACGATATCATCACTCCACTTATTTTGAATCCAGCCTTGGAAGCTGCGAAAGTACAAAACATCGCTGAACTTGCTTGGAATGGTGTTACATATGGTAAATTCTTGAGTGCTGTTATCAACTTCCTAGTTATCGGTACTGTTCTCTTCTTCGTTATCAAAGGTATTGAAAAAGCTCAAAGCCTTACTAAGAAAGAAGAAGCTGCTGAGGAAGCTCCAGCTGCTCCAACTGAATTGGAAGTACTTCAAGAAATCAAAGCTCTTCTTGAGAAAAAATAATCGATTAAAAGGATCTAGCGCAAAGCTAAATCCTTTTTTCTTTACTCTTTTGGTAACTTACCTGCTTTCTCAAGCATTTTCTTAATAAGATAAGGCATCTTAACATTTTCCCGACCTTTTTTCTCAATCAATTTTTTCACAAATTCTGGCATTTGTAAATCTTGAGATTCGGCCAAGATATTTTTCGTCTCATCTGAAGGAACTAACTCATCAAAGGTTTCTTCTTCTGGGAGAAATTCCTTAAACTCTTTGTCCTCATTAGCTCTGACTGTATTAACCAAGGCATCAATCAAACGAGAATCTGTATTTGGCATTGGTGGACGATGGTAGTTTACACCAAATTCCTGACATAAGTCATAACATTCCACATCATTGTCAAACAAGACTTCAATATGCTCGCTAATGAAGCTGATAGGAACAAAAATATAATGGTCTGGATGTTCTTTCCGTTCTCTGAGATACTCTAAGACATCTGGCTTAATCCATGGAATCCCGATATCACTTTCACTCTGCCAGGTATTTGTATATTGAGTGGAACTCAAACCTAGTTTTTCAGCGACTAACTTGCTATTTTCAAAAATTTGATCGATATAAGGATCACCAAAATCCAAGGCAAAAATGGGCACACTATGAGCTGAAAAGATGACTTTAAAGCTATCCTGCTTTACTTCTTCTTTTAAAATCTTAGCAATTTCATCTGCCCAATAGTTTAAGAGCGCTTCTTCTTGATACCAGTCCTTAATAACAAAAAATTGGATCTGCTTGCTTTCTAAAAATTTTTCATAGCCCATGACAGAATAGAAAGAATAATGAGGCTCCAAAATCAAGCAAATACACTGCTCGATTCCGTCTGCTTCCATCTGACCAATCACATTTGGAATAAAGGGACTGGAAAACTTATTAGCAAAATAAACACTATACTCATTTCCCAGCCTAGCCTCTACCAAGGCAACCTCTTCACGCGTAATTTTTTGCAGAGGCGTGCCGCCAATTCGTACATAATTATCATAGAGAGTTTGAATTTCGTGGTCTTGAGGTCTCACTCCACGACGAATATTTGTGAAAAAATCAGCCACACCTTCAAAGGTAATCTCTTCTGGCGAACCGAAAGTCATCATTAAAATTGCTTTTTTCATAATCGCTTCCTTGTGATATTTTTATCAAGTTTATTTTATCATTTATCCATTAATAAGTAAACGCCAACATAGCGAATTTCCCTAACTTCTGTCTTTTGTTTTTCTCTCATTTCTATGATACAATGGAAAAAATGAATTCAAAAGGAGTTTTTTATGACTTATCCCAATCTCTTGGACCGCTTCTTAACCTACGTTAAGGTCAATACGCGCTCTGATGAACACTCTACTACTACTCCAAGTACGCAGAGTCAGGTAGATTTTGCTACAAATGTTCTTATTCCTGAAATGAAACGTGTTGGATTACAAAATGTTTATTATCTACCAAATGGTTTTGCAATTGGGACCTTGCCAGCCAATGATCCATCTTTAACACGAAAAATTGGCTTTATATCTCACATGGATACTGCTGACTTTAATGCCGAAGGAGTTAATCCCCAGGTAATTGAAAACTACGATGGTGGTGTGATTGAACTTGGAAATTCTGGTTTCAAACTCGATCCAGCTGACTTTAAGAGTCTTGAGAAATATACAGGACAAACGCTCATCACAACAGATGGAACAACCTTGCTAGGAGCTGATGACAAGTCAGGGATTGCTGAAATTATGACTGCTATTGAATATCTAACTGCTCACCCTGAAATCAAACACTGTGAGATTCGTGTTGGTTTTGGTCCAGATGAAGAAATCGGTGTTGGTGCTAATAAATTTGATGCAGAAGATTTTGATGTTGATTTTGCCTACACAGTTGATGGTGGCCCACTAGGTGAACTTCAGTACGAGACCTTTTCAGCAGCGGGTGCTGAATTGCATTTCCAAGGACGCAATGTCCACCCTGGTACTGCCAAAGGGCAAATGGTCAACGCCCTTCAGTTAGCAATTGATTTTCACAATCAACTTCCAGAGAATGACAGACCTGAGTTAACTGAAGGTTACCAAGGCTTCTACCATCTAATGGATGTGACAGGTAGTGTCGAGGAGGCGCGTGCAAGCTACATCATTCGTGATTTTGAAAAAGATGCCTTTGAAGCGCGTAAAGCAGCCATGCAATCTATCGCTGATAAGATGAATCAAGAACTTGGTAGCGACCGTGTCACCCTAAACTTGACAGACCAGTACTACAATATGAAAGAAGTCATTGAAAAAGATATGACTCCAATTACCATTGCCAAAGCAGTTATGGAAGATTTGGGTATCACTCCTATAATCGAACCAATCCGTGGAGGGACAGACGGCTCTAAGATTTCCTTTATGGGAATCCCAACTCCTAATATCTTTGCGGGAGGAGAAAATATGCACGGACGTTTTGAATACGTCAGCCTTCAGACTATGGAACGTGCAGTTGATACCATCATTGGTATCGTAGCTTATAAAGACTAAAAAGACGAGGTAGCTTAGCTACTTCGCCTTTCTTTTTATTCTGCTGGTTTTTCTTGATTTCCAGTACTTATTGTAGATTCTGTTGTTTCCTTTTCTGAAGCTGGTTCAGCAGGTTTAGAATCTGTTGTGTTGCTCGGTTTGTTTTCGTCGCTTGCAGTTTCACTGTTAGATTCTGTAGCTACATTTGGTTGATTCTCTGCACTTGTGCTATCAGCATTCGATTCAGCTTTTGTTGCTGGAGTTGCTTCTTCACTCGCACTTGATTTTGACTTGATTTCTTGATTCAAGACTAGGATAGCTTTTGTCAATTCAAGTAAAGCGGCTTTATCCTTACTCTTAGCAGAAAGTTGATCTAGTAATGCATCCACCTTATCAAAGTCGGCATCAGAACCCTTGTTGTTTTCTAAATAAGCATGAAGCGACATGAGAATATCGTAGAGTTTTTGATAGAGTACAAGTGTCTGAGGATCTTGCTCAGCATTTTCCTTTTCTTGTTGAAGGGCGCTAGCGATACGAGTCAAGACATCTTTTACCTGACTGTTTACTTCATCCAAGTCTGCATCAGCCTTGTTTGTAGCAACTTTAAGATTTTCTACTTCTTCTGTCAAGGATTGTCTGATTCCTTCTTCTTGGATTTGTTCCAAGAGTTGATTTGCCTTGCTCAAGAGACTTTCTACTTCTTCCTTGCTAACATGATTGACATGCTCTTCAGGCATAAAGTCTCCATACAATTCTTTCAAGAAGCCATAAATAGCTGTCTTGGCACTTTGATTATCGACTTTTTCAGTATCTAGAACTGTTTGACTTGATTTTGCAGCAGTTGGCTGAGCTTTCAAAGCTTCTTCAACTTCTTGTTTTGCCTGATAGATGCTTGGGAATAATTTGTTCAATTCTGCTGCCTTAAGGAAGGATTGAGATTGATACAAGGTCCAAGTCAACTGGGCTACTTTATTTCGAAGTTCATCACTCAAACGACCGTCATTTACGTGTTCGTAGAAATACTTGATGTATTCAACTGTTGTAACCCCTGTTCGGTCATTAAAGTCTTGCAAGGCTTGAAGTTGTGATTCAACCGCTGCTAAACCAGCCTCATCTTTAGCTAACTTAGCTTCTTGAAGTTGAACGAGAAGGTCTTTCTTAGGAAGCCCATAAGTGTCAGTATCCAGTGTATTGATTTTATCAATCAAGGCCTGATATTTCTTATCTAGAGCGCTTGTTTCAACAGGTTTGACACTTTCATCAATATGGATATATTGCTTATCAAAGAGTTCAAGTGTTGCAAGATAACCTGCTGTAGAGTTAGTTGCCAGTTTCTTCATGTTCTCAGTAAACTGTCCTAAGGCTAACTCAATCTGTCTTTGTTCGATAGGCTTGTCTTTGTAGATACTTCTGCTATCAGCTAAAAGTTGATCTACTTTTGCCAAGACTGCCTTCTCATCAAAAGCTCCAGGTTGATAATTGGATTGCAGGGCTGGAATCTTGTTTTTCAAAGCCACTTCATATCCCTTAGTTTGAACCTTGATGTAGTGATTATGGTCGCCATGAGGAATCACAAAACTACCATTTTCTACCTGTAAACTATAAGGAGACACACCATCTCGCAAAGCAGTCGTGTAAAGTTCATTTAGGAAATCAAGTTCTGGATTGCCAGTTTGAAGAGGAATCCGAACATGTTCTTTACGAACAGCATAGGGATGGATATGAGTTGGGTCGTAGGCTTGGTCTGGATTTCCAAAGACAAAGAATCCGTTTGAAATTCTAATCGCTTCAAGTGGAACACCGTAGGTCTTCGAAATATAAGCAATCTTTTCTTCATCGCTAGCATCTCTTGAGAAAGACTCTACCGTTTTAGCAAGAGGTTTTACAGGCTCTGCATCATGATGTGTTTTCAAATGATCCTGAGCTGCCTTAATTTGCTCTGCTGTCAAATCCTTCTTGAAGAAGTAATGATTGTGGTCACCATGACTCATGACAAAACCTTGCTCATCCTCGCTGATGACACGATCGGCATCAAAACCGTGATCATGGTCTTCATCATGATGGTGTCCATGATGATCTTCATCGTGATCGTCATCATGAGCTGGATTTGGTGTTGCTGTATTTGCACCTTTCAAGTGGTCTTGCGCTGCCTTGATTTGATCAGCAGTCAAATCCTTCTTGAAGAAGTAATGATTATGGTCGCCGTGACTCATGATAAATCCTGCTTCATCTTCCGCAATAATACGATTGGCATCAAAGCCGTGATCATGGTCTTCATCATGATGGTGTCCATGATGATCTTCATCGTGATCGTCGTCATGAGCTGGATTTGGTGTTGCTGGACTTGCACCTTTCAAGTGATCCTGCGCTGCCTTGATTTGATCAGCAGTCAAATCCTTCTTGAAGAAGTAATGATTATGGTCGCCGTGACTCATGATAAATCCTGCTTCATCTTCCGCAATAATACGATTGGCATCAAAGCCGTGTCCACCTTCTTCATGTTCATCATGTGAATTTCCTGGATTGATTGGAAGAGATGGCGAAGGTGTTGTTAGACCATTATTTGGAAGAGTCGGTTGACCAATTTGATTCGACTTAGGAATGTAATGGAAATGATCACCATGTCTGACGATATAAGCTGTGGCTGTTTCTTCGACAATATCTTTAGGATTAAAGATATAACCATCAGATGTTGAAGAGATAGTCTTATTTGTAAGCAAGGAAGGATGATTTAAAGTAGATGGACTGCTTGAAAGACTTCCAAGACTAGACGCTACTTCATGAGGTTTTTCATTTGTAGAAACTGTAGAACCAGTTCCACCGATAGGCACCATTCTGGCAATCTTTTCTTCTAAAGGAGAGAGCTTGCTGTAAGGAATAAAGTGATAATGGTCGCCATGCGGAATCGCAACTCCATTTGGTGTACGGCTGATAATCTTAGCAGGGTCAAAAACCAGACCGTCTGATTCACTGTAACGTTGGTCACTAGGTGAATCATAGAGTTCTTTCAAAAGACTTTGGAGATTTTCAGCTTTATTTGCTGGCTTGCTAGTTGAGCCTTGTGCTACAGATTGCGTGTTATTGTCACTAGCTGCTGAAGAATAGCTTAACTGACTCGGTTGCGTATTTTTCCCAGCCAGATGAGCTTTAGCAGCTGCTAATTCACTAGCAGACAAATCACTTTTTGGAATATAGTGGTAGTGACCTCCGTGAGGAACTATATAAGCATCACCAGTATCTTCAATAATATCAGCTGGATTAAAGACATAACCATCATCTGTCGTATAGCGTCCCTGAGACCTTGCTACAGCAACATCTGAGCTGACCTTCTCATTATCTTTGACATGTTCTTGTTTTTGTCGGTTGATTTCGTCTTTAGTTCGAATATTATCAGCATGAGCTGCATCTTTCAGATAGACATAATATTTTCCATCGACCTTGATGATATAACCACCCTTGACTTCATTGACAATATCTCCATCCTTAAGTTGATAATTTGGATCCTTCATCAAAAGTTCTTCACTAAAGAGGGCATCATAAGGAACTTTCCCATTATAGTAATGATAGTGGTCACCGTGTGACGTTACATAGCCCTGATCTGTAATTTTGATGACAATTTGCTCAGCCTGAATTCCTTCTTTTTGACTGACCTGATCTGGTGTCAGGTTTTCAGTTTTCTGACTTGACTGGCTACCATCCACATAAGAGACACGATTATTGTCCTTATTTTCCTGCGATCGATGCTGGTTCAGTGCATAAGCACAAAGACTCAAGGATACGATAACAGCTGATCCAGCTGCTATATATTTTTTACTGAATTTCATAAATCCCTCATTTCAATAAATGATGAAGCTATTTCTTAACTTCTTTTTCTCGGTTAAACAATTTTTCTAAACCGGTTATTTAACCATTTAATTAACCAGTAAATAGTTTACCTTTTTTTAGCTTATCTGTCAAGATTTTTAGTGAAAGAGAATAAAATTATTACTTTAAGAATCCTTTCTTCATTTTTTAGACAGGAAATTTCATCTTTTTATTAACAAATAAAAGGACATTATTCTATCCAATAATAGAACAATATCCTTTCAACTAGATGCTCATTAGTCAAAATATTCTAAGGTTTTATTTGCTTAAGAGTTTTAATATCATAGGTTACTAAATCCCCATTCTTATTATAAAACTGAACTCCTTCTGATGAAAAAATAAGATATTTAGAATCAATTTGAGCAATTTGTGCTATTTGATTTATATGATTTTTTAAAGTATCCTTATCTAATCCATAATCTGGTATATCATCATAATCATCTTCTTTATTTTCTGCATGTGATTTTTCTTCTTCACCAACTTTTTCGACTGAAGGATTGCTGCTAGTCGCATCTGCCTCATTTTGAGATTTATTATCCTTTGGTTGTTCATCAACTTTGTTTGAATCCGTTGCATCTTTCTTTGTTTCCGATTTCTTATCTGAAGAAACTAGATGTGAATTAGAAGAATCATTTGTTGTTTCTTTTTCTTCATTTCTTTTAGCTATCAACTCTTGAGCTTGTTTCCACTCTTTATCTGATAAATCAGACTGATTGATACTTCTCAATGAATCACCACTAGCTTTTGGAATACTGAAAGATTTATCTGCCCAAATATAGGTTCCCTTTGCCAATACATCCTGAGGATCAAAAATATATCCATCAGGAGTTGCAAACTTGCCTTCTTTAAGTGCTTTCTGAACTTCTTCCGCAGAATGGATAATTTGCCAGTTCTTCATTCCAGGACGTTTTTCAAGAGGAGTTACATTAGCAATAACAGATCCAGCATCATCATGACCTGGTTTTGACCAAACTTCAGGACGCACATCAGGATGTTGCATTACATATTTTATAGTTGCTATTTGCTCACTATTTAACCAAGAATAAGGTACGACGTGAATGTGATCGATATGCGGAATAATGAAGGAAGTTCCAGTATCATACGTAGTATTGGCTGCATGCATAGGCAAGCTAGATACATCAACAGCTAATCTTGGTTTAATTTCTGTTTCTACAATATCATAACGATAATTATCTTTATCTTTAAGCATTAGTTCCTGCTCAGAAAAAGCTATTTGAGTAAGATCGAGTTCTTCACGTGAATAAAAATAATCTTTACCACCTTCATTAATTATATAACCAACTTTACTATTTCTAGAAACTTTACTAGTTACTTTTTTATAATCAAACTTTGGTCTTTCCTTCTCATCTGAGTGAACTGAAGAAACGATGTCATCGGGATTTTTACCAGTTTCTTGAATCCATTTAGCAACTTCATCCAATTCGAATTGTTCTAATTCACCATATCCCATATAATGGAAATGATCACCGTGTTTGGCAATAACACCTGATTTATCAACAGAATCGATGGAATCTTTGGTAAATATGTATCCATCACTCGTATCATAAGGTTTACCATCTAAACCTTTTCCATAAGCTTTGATTGGTTGTCCTAAGAACTTATGAACTACTTCTTTTGATACTAAAGGTTTAATATCTGTACCAATTTGATTTAATCCATTTTGCCCTTTTAACGGAATAATTCTAGCAATCTTCTGCTCTAAATCAGTCATTTGGGAATAAGGGATAAAGTGATAATGGTCTCCGTGAGGAACTGCGACACCGTTAGCTGTACGTTTGATGATTTGTGCCGGATCAAAGACTAGACCATCCGATTCAACATGGCGTTCTGATAAAGGTTTGGCATACAATTCACTTAAAAGTGTTGGGATATCTTCCCCTTGGTCTTGATGATACGTTGGGGTGACAGTCAGGTTTGGAGTCTCTGTCAAACTTGGTTGGGCTGGTTTAGCATTATCACTACTTGGTTTACTTGAGCTTGTAGAAGAATGTGAGCTCTGTTTACCATTCCAATAAGCTTGGGCAGCAGCCAATTCTCCTGCAGACAAATCACTCTTCGGAATATAGTGGAAATGATTGCCGTGCGGTACAATAAATGCGTCTCCTGTATCTTCAATCACATCTGTCGGACTAAAGACATACCCATCATCCGTTGTATAAGCGCCTCCAGTTCCTCGATTTGGTGCCTGCGTATTGAGATTAAAGTTTGGTTTAATGGTTGAACTTGGTGTTGAACTTGGTTTATCGGTACTGCTTGGTTTCGTATTGTCAGATTGACTTTGAACTGGCTGACCTCCAATTGGTAGATTTCGAGCCAATTTTTCTTCCAAAGCAGACATTTGCGAATAAGGAATGAAATGGAAATGATCCCCGTGAGGAACTGCCACACCATTGGCAGTACGTTTTGTAATCTGTGCTGGGTCAAATACTAATCCATCAGACTCCACATGACGTTGGCTAAGTGGCAAGGCATACAATTCTTGAAGAAGACTAGCTAAATCCTCATTTGGGCTCTCCGGAGCTGTAGCAGGATTTTGAGGAGTTTCAGATTGACTCGTTCTTAGAGTAGATCTTGTTTCTCCCCTGCTTGAACGGTATTCAACGGTACTTAATTGACTACCTTTTCCAGATAAGAAGGCTTGGGCAGCAGCTAATTCACTGGCAGACAAATCACTCTTCGGAATATAGTGGAAGTGATTGCC
>NZ_JVGV01000029.1:0-66554 GCF_001076775.1 Streptococcus pseudopneumoniae | reverse complement strand
TGTACTGACCCCAAAAAGTTAGACAATTAATTTATCCGAAGGATTTAGTTCTGTATTGCACAGGACTGAGTCCTTTTAGTTTTACCTTAATTCGTTTATTGTTGTAGTAATCAATATAGTCTACAATGGCTTGTTCCAATTGGTTGAGCGACTCAAATGACTTCTCATAACCATAAAACATCTCCGATTTCAGAATACCAAAGAAAGATTCCATCATGCCGTTGTCTGGGCTGTTACCTTTACGTGACATGGATGCTTGAATTCCCTTACCCTCTAGAAACTGATGATAAGAATCGTGTTGATATTGCCAGCCTTGGTCACTATGGAGAATCGTATTCTCGTAGCGCTTCTCTGTGAATGCTTGTTCCAACATTGTTTTTACTTGTTCTAAGTTGGGTGAAGTTGAAAGATTATAGGCGATAATTTCGCTATTAAAGCCATCTAAAACTGGTGATAAGTAAAGCTTTTGAGCGCTTGCTGGAATGGCAAATTCTGTCACGTCCGTATAACACTTTTCCATTGGTTTAGCTGCTTCAAATTGGCGTTGAATAAGGTTGTCTGCTTTCTTGCCAACATCTCCTTTATGAGAAGAATACTTGCGTTTCTTGCGGATTCTAGCTTGTAAATTGAGCACTTTCATCAAGCGTTGAACTCTT
This sequence comes from Streptococcus pseudopneumoniae, assembly GCF_001076775.1. Taxonomy (GTDB): domain Bacteria; phylum Bacillota; class Bacilli; order Lactobacillales; family Streptococcaceae; genus Streptococcus; species Streptococcus pseudopneumoniae_G. Next base: position 65,898 of record NZ_JVGV01000029.1, on the reverse strand, counting down.
TTATGATTGACCACATAACCACGATTTCTTAATTCTAAATGGATTCGACGATAGCCGTAATTTCCTTTTTGTTCGGTAAAAATAGCTTGAATTTCAGCTTTAAGCTTTTGATCCTTATCTGGTTTGTCTAGCTGTTTCAAATGATAGTAGTAGGTCGAACGAGCGAGTTTAATGGTTTTTAGAAGAATATCTAACGAAAAATCAGTGATTAATTCTTGAACAATTTCTGTCTTTCTTCTTTCTCTTTTTCCTCCTTCAAGCGGAGTTCTCTCAACTTTTTTAGGACAGCATTCTCCGCTCTCAGATACTCGTTTTCTGCTTGAAGTCGTTCTAACTCTGTCATCTCTTCGGGTTTCTTCTTTGGTTTACGTCCCATTTTAGGTACTCTCCCTCTTGTTTTCTCAACAATAGTATACCCGTTTTTCTTGTATTGTGCCATCCAATTTGGAAGCATACCACGATTTGGGAGAGCATATTCGAGAGAAACTCTATCTTGAGACCAGTTTTCATGTAGGACTTTATCAATCATTTCTTGTTTTAATTCAGGAGAATAGTAACGATTTTTTTCTTTTTTGACGAACTCTATTCCATAACGATCAATCAATTTAATCATGTACCTAATATTAGAATTGTTTATCCCAAATTTATTTGAAAGCTTCTCTAAGCTATATCCTTGTTTTCTAAGTTCATAGATCTGAACTTTATCATCATAAGTTAATTTCATAATAAAAACACCCCAAAAGTTAGATTTTTTCTGTCTAACTTTTGGGGTGCAGTTCACTATTGCAAGTGGCTTTTATTTGAAAAGTAATAATATAAAATTTAAACATTTTGTATTTAATAAAAGAAAAAATAGTAGTATTTATTTCATTATTCATTTGTTAGCAATTTTGATACTATTCTCTGTATCTTCCTTAGAATTAAACGGAGTATCAATTTATCTGATGCCACTATTCTTTATACAATTAATTTTTTTTGGTGGTGGACATGAAGAATTAGGATGGAGAGGTATATTACAACCGTTACTTGATAAAAAATATACTTATTGGCAATCTAATTTGATTGTAGGTTCAATATGGGGAATTTGGCATCTGCCTTTATGGTTTATAGTTGGAGAAAGTCATCAAGGATTTCCTTTTATTTTATTTTTTATGTATACATTATTTTTAAGTTTTGTTTTAGGGCTTCTTTATCGTCAAACGAAATCTGTGGGGTACTGTCTATTATTTCATGCGTTCGCAAATTTGTTAAATCTCTATTTTATGTTAAAAATTAATCTTATTTTTATTATCATTTTTATTGGTTATTTGATTTATACAATATTGGCGAGTAATAGAATTAGTAAGAAAACAACATTTTAAAATTTAGATCAGGATATCCATTATTAAAAGTAACGATTTGCTAATTAGATGATCTATGTTAGAGAATTTTCTATTATAATTTAAAGTGGAGTGATGAATGTCGTTTCTTTTGGAAGTGGCGAAAATCTTTCCGTTCCACAGTATCATTTTAAAATGATTTTTATTTCCTTTTGTTTATTAGTATAAAGGAAAAATATTATCATATGTGGAGGCGGTAGTTTTGATGTCAAAAGTTGCAACCAGTGAATAAATGAAGTGTAGAAAATAAAGGCTTGTTCAATTCAATATATGATGAATTACCGGCACCCAAACCAAAGAAAAAGAAATAATTAAATTAGAAGTTGTAGGGGGAAGAATGAGAATCGGAGTTATTCAAGCAAGTTCGCAAGCGAGCAAAAATCAAATAATCTATGATGCTGTTTTAAAGTATGCTCCAAAGAAATCTGAGGTTATAAATTTTGGCTGTACGATGGAAGAAAATGGAAAATACTCGTATATAGAAATTTCTATTCTTATAGGTATCTTGTTGGCAAGTAGGACAGTTGATTTCGTTGTTACGGGCTGTTCTTCCGGACAAGGAATGATGCTTGCTTGTAATAGTATGCCTGATGTCATTTGCGGGTATGCACCTACACCGAAGGATGCCTATTTATTTGCTCAGATTAATAATGGAAATGCGATATCATTACCATTAGGTGAAGATTATACATGGTCAGGTACTGAAAATCTTGAAAAAACAATAGAAGCTCTTTTCTCAGAGCCATTTGGGCAAGGATACCCTAAAAGTGAGGCAGAGAGAAAGATAAGAGATGCCGAGCAACTTAAAGAGATAAGAAGAATCGGACAGGTTCAGTTTAAAGAATTAGTAAATATACTAGATATATCACTGCTTGAATCAATCAAGAGGAAACAGAATGTAATTCAGAATGTAAAGGCGTATGGGAAGAAAGAAATAGCTGATTTAATGAAATGAGTAAATCACAGTTTGTCGGGGTAATACCTTTTAACGATAACCTTATGCTATCGTCAAAAGGTTTATAGACATGTTCCCACATACATGTTCACTTGGCATACATAGTGTTCACTCGTTTTATGTCGAGTATGTGGTACTGCTTTTAAGAGCTGATTGAACAAGGAAAACTAGCTAGTGAAAGTTCTACAGTAAGGAGTTTAAACATGAAATTCCATGAATTTGGGGATAAGAATTTACCTCCTATCTTACTAATACACGGTGGCGGCAGTTCTTGGTGGAATTATCTTCGTCAAGCACGTATCTTGTCAGAAAAATACCGTATTATTCTACCCACTTTGAATGGCCACGGCGAGGAATATCAACTTGATTATGTTTCTACTGAAGATTCTGCTTTGGAGATTCTAGACTATATCAAAGCAAACTGTAGTGGGAAGTTGTTTGCAATCGGTGGTGTTTCACTTGGTGGTCAAATTGCCATGGAGCTTTTGTCTTTAGACAGTGAAATTGCTGAGAAGGCCATTATAGACGGAAGCCTCTGTATTCCTCAACCAAGGTTAGCTAAAATCAGTATCTTTCTGGTGTCTCTATTTGGTAAACTGATGTTCAATAAATTCTCTTGCAAACTTCAGTTAAGCATGATGAACAAACTCTATCCTAAACTGGCTTATCCAGAGGAAATAAAAACTTATTATTTGGAGGATCTGCCAAGGACACCTGTCAAAACATTGGTAACCATTTACAAAAACTATATGGGGCGTTACAAGCTGAAAGATATGATTTCTGCTAGCAAGGCTCAGGTTCTGTATATCTATGGTGAAAAAGAATTGAACTGTGTGAAAGAATCAGCGAAATTATTTCATCAGCTACATTCAAATACAATTTTGTATGAAGCAAAGGGCTATAACCACGGCTATTTATCAGCTTACCTGCCTCATGAGTGGATTGATTTGGTGGTGCCATTTTTAAAGAGTGATTTATTAGAAATGTGTAACGAATCTGATATGCCATAAGGAGGAAACGGATGCTAGGAGCAATAGTTGGAGACATTGTAGGTTCCGTTTACGAATGGAACAATATCAAAACGAAGGACTTTCCTTTATTCAGGGAAGACTGCTTTTTCACTAACGATACGATTATGACTTATGCTGTTGATGGTGAAAACGTATAAAACTGTTAACGAAAGTGATTAAGAAAAGCCTTGATTGTAAGGCTTTTTGTTATATAAAAAATTTAAAGTGAAAAGGAATCAATTTAAACAATAATGTGTCTCATACAGATTGTTAAATATTGAACTTATATAGCTGTTATGATATAATATAAACAGAGATAACAGTTGGATAGTTAGGAGGATATGGAGGGTGAATATACAGATTGATAATTCAAGTGATAATCCGATTTATTTACAGATTAAAAATCAAATAAAGGCTCAGATTATTTTGGGAGAATTAAAGGTTGGCGAGCAATTACCATCAATCAGATTTTTAGCTAAAGAACTTCGAGTGAGTATGATAACTGCTAAAAGAGCTTTTGATGAACTAGAACTTGATGGTTTCATTAATTCAGTTCAAGGTAAAGGTAATTTTGTTGCAGCTCAAAATAAAGAGCTTATTCGAGAAGAATATTTGAAACGAATCGAATCAAAAATGCAAGATATTCTTGAGCTTTCAGCGATTGCAGGTGTTACCAATGATGAGTTGGTAGAGATGTTTAGTAGTTATATGGAGGGAAAATATGAGTGATTTTGCTATTGAAATCAAAAACTTGGTTAAAAAATTTGATGACTTTACATTAGGACCGATAGATTTTTCTATTCCTAAAGGCTCTATTGTCGGATACATTGGCCAAAACGGGGCTGGTAAAAGTACAACCATAAAATTATTGTTAGGATTACTTAAGAAAGACTCAGGAGAAATTAAAATTTTAGGTTATGATAATCCTAATAGTCTTGAATTGAAAGATAAAATTGGAGTAGTGTTTGATGATTTATTAGTGCCGGAAGAAATGACACTCGTTGATTTGGAAAAATTTTGTTCAAGGGTATATTCAAAATGGGACAGAGAATTTTTCTATCAATTAAAAAAGAAATTTAAATTATCTGAAAAACAGGCTATTCAAAGTTATTCTCGTGGAATGAGAATGAAATTATCGATGGCAGTAGCTTTATCTCATAAAGCAGAAATTCTCATTTTGGATGAAGCTACAAGTGGATTGGATCCGATTGTACGGGACGAAATTTTAGATTTTCTTCTTGACTTTATTCAAGATGAAAATCATACAATTTTAATATCGTCACATATCCTATCAGATTTAGAGAAAGTGGCGGATTATATTGCTTTTATCAATGATGGTAAAGTACTTTTTGTTGAATCAAAGGATGAACTCAAAGAAAACTATGCTATCTGTACTTTATCTAATGAAGAAGTTAAAAATCTTGATGAGGAAGCTATAATTGGGAGAAGGATACACGCATTTGGACAAGAGATGCTTGTTAAAAGAAATTTTATTCCAGATGGAATCAGATTACAAAAACCTTCTATCGAAGATATTATGATATATTTTTTGAAAGGAGATAAAAGATAATGACTGCATTGATATTAAAAGATATAGCTACTTTAAAGAAAACACTACTATTAACGATTACTCTCTGTATTGCACTCATTGTTTATGGGATATATGAAAATGAAATTTTTATGATACCGCTTATTTGTACTATGATACCGTTAATTTTAACTGCTATCGCTTTTGGCTATGATACGAGATCGAAGTTTGAACAATTTGCCTTTTCCATGCCCATTAAAAAGAGTAGCTTTGTACTAAGTAAATTGTTTTTTGCGTTTGTTTTTGGATTAGTAGGTTCAGTTTGTTTATTTGTTCAATTGGTAATAAAAAAAGAGATGTTAATAGACAGCATCATATTTATCTCACTAATTACATTAGTTGTAAGTATTTTGATATCAGCTATTCAACTTCCGTTTATCCTTAGGTACGGAGCTGAAAAAGGTAGGCTGATTATGGTTATAACATACTTTACAGTATTTGCTCTATCTAGTTTTTTTAAAGCAAAATCAGATTTACTGACTAATGTTGTGGAGTTTTTCTTAAAGAATTCGAGTTTAATGATTTTTATTGGAATGGTTTTTGTCAGTATTGTTATCATAGGAATTGCTATAAAAATATCTATTTTAATTATGGAAAAAAAAGAATACTAGAGAAGTTGAGAGTAGATTATAAAAACTTAGAAGGAGGAATCTGATGCTAGGAGCAATCGTTGGAGATATTGTCGGTTCTGTTTACGAGTGGAACAATATCAAAATGAAGGGCTTTACTTTATTTCGGAAGGACTGCTTTTTTACAGATGATACGGTTATGACCTGTGCTGTTGCAGAAGCGATTATGAACGGGGGACAAAAAGACGACTTCATTGACGCGATGAAGAAATATGGCAGACTGTATCCGAATGCTGATTACGGTGCTCGGTTTAATGCATGGCTAAATAGCGATAACCGTGAGCCTTATAATAGCTTTGGGAATGGATCAGCTATGCGTGTTTCTCCATGTGCTTGGGTCATGGACTGTGGTTTTTATGCGAGAACTGGTATGTGGCCATCATCTAGAGGACTTGCGTGTCTTTCTGCAGAGGTAACCCATAATCATCTAGAAGGTATTAAAGGTGCAATGGCTACAGCTGATGCTATTTTTCTATGTCGTTTTTACTTTGGTAGTTATTGTAGAGAATACGAGCAATCAATTAACGACAATCCTAGGGAGTGTAAAAGACGGATTAAGGATTATATAGAGAAGGAATACGGCTACAATCTATCTCAAACTTTAGATGAAATCCGTCCTAACTATCGTTTTAACGAAACATGTCAGGAAACTGTCCCTCAAGCCATTATCGCCTTTCTTGAGAGTACAGATTTCGAAGATGCGATAAGAAATGCCATCTCACTTGGTGGCGACAGTGATACACTCGCAGCAATCACTGGCAGCATTGCCGAGGCAGCTTATGGTATTCCTGACTGGATAAAGGATAAGGCCTTTTCTTACTTGGATGCCCCCTTAAAAGCTGTAGTTATGCGATGGGAAAATAGAATAAAATTATATTAATCTCCAGTACGTCATATTTCTCTTTTCTGTATTTTCATTGTATAATGAGAGTACATTTAGTTGCATACGACGAAATGTAAACATTTCTATTTAAAATTAAGGAGAACATTAATGAAAAAGGCAATGTTAATTATCAACCCTACCTCTGGTGGGGAGAAGGCTTTAGATTACAAAGAAAAGCTGGAGAATAAAGCAAAAGAATATTTTGAGCACGTAGAAACCAAAATTACCGAAAAAGCTTTGGATGCAACACATTTTGCTAAAGAAGCTTCTCGTGAGCAGTACGATGCAGTGGTTGTGTTTGGTGGAGATGGGACTGTCAACGAAGTCATTTCGGGTATTGCTGAGAGAGACTACATTCCTAAGTTAGGGATTATCCCAGGCGGTACGGGTAACCTCATTACAAAACTTTTGGAAATCAATCAAGACATCGATGGCGCAATTGATGAACTCGATTTTAACTTAACCAATAAGATTGATATCGGAAAAGCGAATGACAATTATTTTGGTTATATCTTTAGTATCGGTTCTCTACCTGAAGCGATTCACAATGTTGAAATTGAAGATAAGACAAAATTTGGTATTCTTGCCTATGCTGTAAATACCATGAAGTCTGTCATGACGGATCAGGTCTTTAACATTAAGGTTGAGACAGAAAATGGAAATTATGTTGGTGAAGCGAGCCATGTTTTGGTTCTCTTGACAAATTACTTCGCTGATAAGAAAATCTTTGAAGAAAACAAAGACGGCTATGCCAATATTTTGATTCTGAAAGATGCGTCTCTATTCTCCAAATTATCCGTCATCCCTGATTTACTAAAAGGAGATGTTGTCGGCAATGATAATATTGAGTATATCAGAGCGCGTAATATTAAAATCTCTTCAGATAGTGAGTTGGAGTCAGACGTTGATGGCGATAAATCGGATAACCTACCTGTAGAAATAAAAGTTCTAGCTCAGCGAGTTGAAGTATTTTCAAAACCGAAAGAGTAGAAGGTAAAAATTAGTTTATTATTCACAACGAAATTAAGTTCTATATCAACGATTGGAGGAGGAATGAATTCTCTATTTGATGAATTTCGAACAATTTGTTCTCATTTAAACCAAGTCGGAATCACTCCGACGCTCATGGGGTCTTTGGGGTTTGAATACCGATCAAATGAAGAATGGGGGCCGTCTGACATTGACATTCATGTGCCTGGTGACCCTAGAGGTTGGGAAGCACCCGATCATCTCAGAATTTATGAGTGGGACAAGATAATGAAAGTGATGAAACACTTAGGCTACGCCTTAATAGATATTCATGAGCATGAATTCAAAAAAGATGGTCTGAGTGTTGAGTTCGGAAGTATCGATTCTTTACCTGATTTTGCAGGAGTTTCGGAATCGGATATAGAGCTGATTCATCTCGAAAACATCACTTTTCGCGTTCCAAGTTTGGAACAGTTTTTAAGTATTTACAAGGCTTCTTCCCAAGATTCCTATCGAAATGATCACAATAACAATAAGGATTTTAAAAAAATAGAGTGGTTGCAAAGATATTTGTAAATCATTATTTGAAAAGTAGCAAGTTGTAAGACTGGCTGCTTTTTTATTTATAGAACCAAACCACTAGAATCTACGGACAAGCCTTGAAAATAAAATACGAAAGTAGTATACTAGAATCACAATTATGAAAACGTTTGCGTCGTAAATGCAACCAAGTAAATCAGGAGACAAATACAGTGGAATTAACAGCCATTTACCATAGACCTGAGTCGGAGTATGCCTATCTTTATAAGGATAAGAAACTCCATATTCGGATTCGAACTAAGAAAGGGGATATTGAGAGTATCACCTTGCATTATGGTGACCCTTTTATCTTTATGGAGGAGTTTTATCAAGATACAAAAGAAATGGTCAAGATAACTTCTGATACCTTATTTGATTATTGGCAGGTTGAAGTGTCCGTTGACTTTGCACGTATCCAGTATCTCTTTGAACTCAAGGATACAGAAGGTCAAAGTATTTTGTATGGCGATAAAGGGTGTGTGGAAAATTCTCTAGAAAATCTTCATGCTATTGGAAATGGATTTAAGTTGCCTTATATACATGAGATTGATGCATGTCAGGTTCCTGACTGGGTTTCAAATACAGTATGGTATCAGATATTTCCTGAGAGATTTGCCAATGGAAATGCTTTATTAAACCCAGAAGGGGCTTTAGACTGGGATTCATCTATCACACCTCAAAGTGATGATTTCTTTGGTGGTGATTTACAGGGGATTATTGACCATCTGGATTATTTGCAAGACTTGGGCATTACTGGACTTTATCTTTGTCCTATCTTTGAATCTACGAGCAATCACAAGTACAATACGACGGATTACTTTGAAATTGACCGTTATTTTGGAGACAAGGAGACCTTTCGGGAACTGGTCAAGCAAGCTCATCAGCGTGGCATGAAAATCATGCTGGATGCTGTATTTAATCATATTGGTTCGCAATCGCCTCAATGGCAAGATGTTGTCGAAAACGGTGAGGAGTCTGCTTATAAAGATTGGTTCCATATTCAACAATTTCCAGTGATGACTGAAAAACTAGCCAACAAGAGAGAGTTGCCTTATCATGCTTTTGGTTTCGAGGACTATATGCCTAAGCTAAATACAGCCAATCCAGAGGTCAAGGAGTATCTTTTAAAGGTTGCGACTTATTGGATTGAAGAGTTTGATATTGATGCTTGGCGTTTGGATGTGGCTAATGAGATTGACCATCAGTTCTGGAGGGATTTTCGCAAGGCAGTTTTAGCTAAAAAGTCTGATCTTTATATCCTTGGAGAAGTCTGGCATACGTCTCAGCCTTGGCTAAACGGAGATGAGTTTCACGCGGTCATGAATTATCCTTTATCTGATAGCATCAAGGACTATTTCTTACGAGGTGTTAAGAAGACAGACCAATTCATTGATGAAATCAATTGCCAGTCTATGTATTACAAGCAGCAGATTTCAGAAGTTATGTTTAATCTCTTGGATTCGCATGATACAGAACGAATCTTGTGGACGGCCAATGAGGATGTTCAACTGGTCAAATCAGCCCTAGCCTTTCTCTTTTTACAAAAGGGAATACCGTGCATTTATTACGGAACCGAGTTAGCTTTAACCGGAGGACCAGACCCAGATTGTCGACGTTGTATGCCTTGGGAACGTGTATCAAGTGACAATCATATGCTGAATTTCATGAAGCAGCTGATTAATATTAGAAAACAAGCGTCATCAACCATTCAGCATGGTCAGTATAGCCTAAAAGAAATCAAACCAGATCTAGTAGCTTTGGAATGGAAATACGATGGACAAATTCTTAAAGCTATCTTTAACCAATCAAAAGATGATTATCTTTTAGAGAAAGAAGCAGTATCACTAGCAAGCAATTGCCAAGAATTAGAGAATCAGCTTGCCATCTCTCCAAAAGGATTTGTGATTTTTCATTAAAGAGCAATTAAGAGTGACAGGAAAATTGTAGTATAGAGAGCATTTTACAAACAGACTATTTGTCGTCTTGCTACAATTGGTATATAATTTAACTTAAAGAAAATAGGAGGACTAATCGAATGGAATTAAAAGATTTTACAGAAAAAGAACAGGAAATGATTAAGAAGGGGCTTACGACGTCTAAGATTAGTGACAAGGAAACTGCTGAGAAGATTCTTGCACTAGTACCACAAGACTTGATTAAGAGAATCCCATTTTTCGTCAGAAAACATGCTACGACACGTACGATCAAACGAATTTCTATTGAACACCCTGAGCTCTACGCAGCAGCTCAAACAAGTGGTGAAATTCCAGAAAAAGAACGCGAAGAATTGCAGCAAATTATCACGACTATCTTTGAACAAAAGATGAATAAGCATAGTATTAAGTAGAGAATGAAAAAATATTTTATTGGAGGTCTGGGAAGCAATTTCTATCATAGCAAGGATTTTCTTCAAGAACTAGATTCGCAGATTTATTTTCTAAATCCATATGAAAAGCATCTTCGAGATGAAACAGAATTGAAATCATGGTTTAAAAATGAGATTGTAGAGGAAGAATCTATATGTCTGATAGGTCATTCTCTTGGAGGAGATTTGGCGCGTTATCTTGCATCGGAATTTTATGAAGTGACAAAACTGATTCTTTTGGATGGTGGCTATCTAGATTTAGATAAGATTTTACCTTTAGATACAGAGTTAGAGGAAACTAAAAACTATATTGAATCTCAAGTCGTTTCGGACTTAAATCTTCTTATTTCTAAAGAAAAATCTGAAGCAAAGCATTGGTCAGAAAATATGGAGAAAGCCGTAAGACAGTCCTATCACTGGAATTCTGAGTATAATAGATATGAGTTATCTATAAACTATGAAAATATAGAAGCGATACTCCGCCTACGGAGGAAAATACAAGCTTTTAAAAGAGAAGTGGGAGATACCTTGTTTATCAGTCCTTGCTATTCTAATGAAGCTACATGGAGAGAGGAAGCCTTAAAAGAATTGCCAGATTATTTTGATACTATTTTTCTAGAGAACTTTGGCCATGAGCTTTATACTGAAGCACCTAGAGAAGTTGCTAGTCTGATTAATGAGTGGCTCGCTTATTCTCAATGAGCTACTTGTATTGCTTGAAAAAAAGCATGTTTTTGCCAATGCTAATAAACGAACTGCTTTATTCGTTTTGGTGAAATTTATACAATTAAATGGCTATCGTTTTTCTGTTACCATTAATCGTTAAGATACATTAAAAAGAACTAGTGGACTAGTTCTTTTTATATCCGCTTTCACATTATACAACTTATACAAATCTATATAAAATATTATTTTTCCGAACAAAAATAGATATTTTTTCAAAAAAGTACTTTACAGAGTGTTGGAAGTATGTTATATTAATAAAGCTTAGAAAATGAGATGATGTTTTCTAGCAAATATAAACCCGAGTAAAAAATGCCTACGGACAGGCAGGGTTGAATGCCGAAGCGTGGTTGAAAAGCCACATTATTGATAGGGTTAAAAGCCTACTTTTATAAGTTGATGTTAGGACACTTGTCCTAATTCATAAATTTTTAGTGTGGTGAAAGCACACGTCATCTTGTGAAACGATCAATAAAGTACGTAATATTTGCTACTAGAGAGTTAGGAAACATCAGGAACAGACATACTCAACAGAAACCAAAATAAACACGTCAGAAGATTGCAGAGCAGGTGAAAACCTGCTCTTTTTTCATAAGTCAAACTTTAGTGTCTAAGTTCTAAGATACTAAAAATGTGAAAAGGAGTATGTCTTGAAAGAGTTAGATCAAAACCAAGCCCCAATTTATGAGGCCTTGGTGAAGTTACGCAAGAAAAGGATTGTTCCCTTTGATGTTCCAGGTCACAAGCGTGGACGGGGAAATCCAGAACTTGTCGAACTATTAGGAGAAAAATGTGTTGGCATTGATGTCAATTCGATGAAACCCTTGGATAATTTAGGGCATCCTATTTCGATCATTCGGGATGCAGAGGAGCTGGCAGCTGATGCTTTTGGAGCAGCCCATGCCTTCCTCATGATTGGGGGAACAACTTCATCGGTGCAGACTATGATTCTGTCAACCTGCAAGGCTGGAGATAAGATTATTCTGCCACGTAATGTCCATAAATCTGCTATCAATGCGCTAGTTCTGTGTGGTGCCATTCCCATCTATATCGAGATGAGTGTAGATCCTAAAATTGGTATCGCTTTAGGTCTTGAAAATGATCGAGTAGCCAAGGCCATAAAGGACCATCCAGATGCCAAGGCCATTTTGATTAACAATCCTACTTACTACGGCATCTGTTCAGACCTAAAGGGGTTGACAGAAATGGCTCATGAAGCTGGCATGATGGTTTTGGTAGATGAGGCCCACGGAGCGCACTTACATTTTACTGATAAACTTCCAATTTCTGCTATGGATGCAGGTGCTGATATGGCAGCAGTTTCCATGCATAAGTCTGGTGGGAGTTTGACACAAAGTTCGCTTCTTTTAATCGGGGAGCAGATGAATCCTGAATACGTTCGTCAGATCATCAACCTGACCCAGTCAACATCCGCCTCTTATTTGTTGATGGCTAGTCTGGATATTTCGCGTCGCAACTTGGCCCTTCGTGGTAAAGAGTCGTTTGAGAAGGTCATTGAGCTATCCGAGTACGCTCGTCGTGAAATCAATGCTATCGGTGGCTACTATGCCTACTCAAAAGAATTAATAGATGGTGTGTCGGTATGTGATTTTGATGTGACCAAGTTGTCAGTTTACACTCAGGGTATTGGCTTAACAGGTATCGAGGTTTATGACCTCCTACGAGACGAATACGACATTCAGATCGAGTTTGGTGATATTGGTAATATCTTGGCCTATATTTCGATTGGTGACCGTATCCAAGACATCGAGCGCTTGGTTGGTGCTTTGGCTGATATCAAGAGACTATACTCACGAGATGGGAAGGACTTGATAGCTGGAGAATATATCCAGCCCGAGTTAGTGCTGTCTCCACAAAAAGCCTTCTATTCAGAGAGAAAAAGTTTGTCTTTAGACGAATCTGTTGGACAGGTCTGTGGAGAATTTGTCATGTGCTATCCTCCAGGAATTCCTATCTTGGCTCCTGGTGAACGCATTACACGAGAAATTGTCGACTATATCCAATTTGCCAAGGATCGTGGTTGCTCCCTCCAAGGGACGGAAGATCCCGAGGTCAATCACATCAACGTCATTAAGAGAAAGGAGAACTAGATGGATTTATGGTTTTCTGAAGTTCATACTCCAGATGTCAAATTGTCCCTGAGAACAGCCAAGCAACTCTACGCTGGTAAAAGTGAATGGCAGGATATCGAAGTCTTGGATACGCCAGCTTTTGGGAAAATACTGATTTTAAATGGGCATGTCTTGTTTTCAGATGCGGATGATTTTGTCTACAATGAAATGACCGTCCACGTTCCCATGGCTGTTCACCCAAATCCCAAGAAAGTCTTGGTTATTGGGGGTGGTGACGGAGGTGTTGCCCAAGTATTAACACTCTATCCTGAACTGGAACAAATCGATATCGTGGAACCAGATGAGATGCTGGTTGAGGTCTGTCGTGAGTATTTCCCAGACTTTGCTGCGGGACTTGATGACCCTCGTGTTACCATTTACTACCAAAATGGGCTTCGTTTTTTACGAAACTGTGAAGATGATTACGATATTATCATCAACGATGCCACTGATCCATTTGGACATACCGAAGGGCTCTTTACCAAGGAATTTTACGGTAATAGTTATCGGGCTCTGAAGGAAGACGGCATCATGATTTACCAGCATGGGAGTCCTTTCTTTGACGAAGATGAGTCGGCTTGCCGAAGCATGCACCGTAAGGTTAATCAAGCATTTCCAATCAGTCGGGTTTATCAGGCCCATATCCCAACCAGTCCAGCGGGCTATTGGTTGTTTGGATTTGCTTCGAAAAAATACCACCCTGTCAAAGATTTTGACAAGGAAGGCTGGAAAAAACGCCAGCTTTTCACAGAATACTACACTGCAAACTTACACGTGGGAGCCTTTATGTTGCCCAAGTATGTTGAGGACATTTTAGAAGAAGAGGAAGGAAAAAAATGAGTCGTTTATTAGTTATTGGATGTGGGGGCGTTGCCCAAGTTGCTATTTCAAAGATTTGTCAAGATAGTGAAACCTTTACAGAGATTATGATTGCTAGCCGTACTAAGTCAAAATGCGATGACTTGAAAGCGAAGCTAGAAGGCAAAACAAGTACAAAGATTGAGACAGCAGCTCTTGATGCTGATAAGGTTGAAGAAGTGATTGCCCTGATTGAAAGCTACAAACCAGAAGCTGTTTTGAATGTAGCTTTACCATATCAAGATTTAACCATTATGGACGCTTGTTTGGCAACAGGTGTTCACTATATCGATACGGCCAACTACGAAGCAGAAGACACAGAAGACCCTGAGTGGCGTGCTATCTACGAAAAACGTTGTAAGGAACTTGGATTTACAGCCTACTTTGACTACTCATGGCAATGGGCTTATCAGGAGAAATTCAAAGAAGCAGGCTTGACCGCTCTGCTTGGATCTGGCTTTGACCCAGGTGTGACCAGTGTCTTTTCAGCCTATGCCCTCAAACACTACTTTGATGAAATCCATTATATCGATATTTTAGACTGTAATGGTGGTGATCACGGTTATCCATTTGCAACAAACTTTAACCCAGAAATCAATCTACGCGAGGTTTCTGCGCCAGGTTCTTACTGGGAAGATGGAAAATGGGTCGAAGTGGAAGCTATGTCAATCAAGCGCGAGTATGATTTCCCTCAGGTCGGACAAAAAGACATGTATCTCCTTCATCACGAAGAAATCGAATCATTGGCCAAGAACATTCCAGGCGTTAAACGCATTCGTTTCTTTATGACTTTTGGTCAATCTTACTTGACGCACATGAAATGTCTTGAAAATGTTGGACTCCTTCGTACGGATGCCATTAACTTTAATGGACAAGACATCGTTCCAATCCAATTCTTAAAAGCCTTACTTCCAGATCCTGCAAGCCTTGGTCCACGCACTGTTGGTAAAACCAATATTGGATGTATCTTTACAGGTGTCAAAGATGGTGTTGAAAAGACCATTTACATCTACAATGTTTGTGACCATCAGGAATGTTACGCAGAAGTTGGTTCACAAGCAATTTCTTACACGACAGGCGTTCCAGCCATGATTGGGACAAAATTGGTTATGAACGGTACTTGGAAACAAGCTGGAGTTTACAATCTTGAAGAGTTGGATCCAGATCCATTTATGGAAGCTTTGAATGAGTATGGTTTGCCATGGGTTGTGGTTGAAAATCCACAAATGGTGGACTGATGAAGTTAGAACAAGTACCAACACCAGCTTATGTCATTGACTTGGCCAAGTTAGAAGCCAATTGCCGCATTCTACATTATGTTCAAGAAGAAGCTGGTTGCAAGGTTTTGCTTGCTCAGAAGGCGTATTCCCTTTATAAAACCTATCCCTTGATTAGCCAGTATCTATCTGGCACAACTGCAAGTGGTCTCTATGAAGCTAAGCTCGCTAGAGAAGAGTTCCCAGGGGAAGTCCATGTCTTTGCACCTGCTTTCAAGGATGCAGACTTGGAGGAATTGCTAGAGATAACGGACCATATCGTCTTCAACTCAGAGAGACAGTTGCGTAAGCATGGGGCTCGTTGTCGGGAGGCTGGTGTCAGTGTTGGTTTGCGCATAAACCCTCAATGTTCAACGCAAGGTGACCACGCGCTTTATGACCCTTGTGCTCCAGGCTCTCGTTTTGGAGTCACTCTAGACAAGATTCCTAGTGATTTGCTGGATTTGGTTGACGGCCTTCATTTTCACACCCTTTGTGAGCAGGGAGCAGATGATTTACAGACAACTTTGAAAGCAGTAGAAGCGCAATTTGGACCGTATTTGCATCAGGTCAAATGGCTCAATATGGGGGGCGGACACCACATCACAAGAGAAGGTTACGATGTGGATTTGCTGATTTCAGAAATCAAGCGTATCCGAGAAACTTACAATCTTGAAATCTATATCGAGCCGGGTGAAGCCATTGCACTCAATGCGGGTTATCTAGCAACTGAGGTATTAGATATTGTAGAAAACGGTATGGAAAGCTTGGTTTTAGATGCCTCTGCGACCTGCCATATGCCTGATGTACTTGAGATGCCCTATCGTCCACCTTTGAGAAATGGCTTTGAGGCACAGGAAAAAGCCCATACTTATAGACTTTCTTCCAATACCTGTCTGACAGGCGATGTGATTGGTGATTATAGTTTTGAAAATCCTGTTGAGATTGGAGATAGACTTTACTTTGAGGACATGGCTATTTACTCATTTGTTAAAAATAATACCTTTAATGGAATTGGATTGCCAAGTCTCTATCTCATGGACGAACAGGGAGACTGCAGCTTAGTCAAAGCCTTTGGCTATCAAGATTTTAAAGGGAGATTATCATGATGGACAGTCCCAAAAAATTAGGCTATCGCATGCCAGCAGAGTACGAACCCCATCATGGTACCCTCATGATATGGCCGACTCGACCAGGTTCATGGCCCTTTCAAGGAAAAGCCGCCAAAAGAGCATTTACTCAGATTATCAAAACCATAGCAGAAGGGGAAAGAATTTATCTTTTAGTGGAGCAGGACTATCTATCTGAAGCCCAAAACTACCTTGGAGATAGCGTTATTTATCTAGACATTCCCACCAATGACGCCTGGGCCCGTGATACAGGTCCGACTATTCTTGTCAATGATAAAGGCCAGAAATTAGCCGTGGATTGGGCTTTCAATGCTTGGGGTGGTGCTGTTGATGGTCTTTATCAAGATTATGAAGATGATGACCAAGTAGCTAGTCGTTTTGCTGAGGTTTTGGATATGCCCGTTTACGATGCTAAGCCTTTCGTCCTTGAAGGCGGAGCCATTCATAGCGATGGTCAAGGAACCATTCTTGTGACTGAAAGTTGCCTACTAAGCGCTGGTCGCAATCCTCATCTCAGTAAAGAGGAAATCGAAAATACCTTATTAGACAGCCTTGGTGCTGACAAAGTTATCTGGCTTCCTTATGGTATTTATCAGGACGAAACCAATGAACACGTTGATAATGTTGCTGCCTTTGTTGGTCCTGCAGAGCTTGTTTTGGCTTGGACGGACGACGAAAGCGATCCTCAATATGCCATGTCAGCAGCTGATTTAGCGCTTTTAGAAAAGGAAACAGATGCAAAAGGTCGTCACTTCACCATTCATAAACTTCCAATTCCAGCTCTTCATCAAGTTGTAACCAAAGAAGATTTGCCAGGCTACATCTATGAAGAAGGAGAAGAAGAGCGATACGCAGGTGAAAGGCTCGCTGCTTCCTATGTAAACTTTTATATCGCCAACAAGGCTGTCCTTGTGCCCCAGTTTCAAGATAAAAACGATCAAGTGGCCTTAGATATCCTCAGTAAGTGTTTCCCAGACCGTAAAGTTGTCGGAATACCAGCCAGAGATATTCTCTTAGGTGGTGGCAATATCCACTGTATCACCCAACAAATCCCAGAATAGGAGAAAAAGATGAGAAATGTAAGAGTTGCAGCCATTCAGATGCAATGCGCTAAGGATGTGGCAACAAATATCCAAACCGCAGAGCGTTTAGTACGTCAGGCTGCAGAACAAGGTGCACAAATTATTCTCTTGCCCGAGTTATTTGAACGTCCCTATTTCTGTCAGGAACGTCAGTATGACTACTACCAGCATGCCCAATCGGTGACAGAAAATACTGCCATTCAGCATTTTAAGGCGATTGCTAAGGAACTAGAAGTTGTTTTACCGATCAGTTTCTATGAAAAAGATGGCAATGTCTTATATAACTCTATTGCTGTCATTGATGCAGATGGGGAAGTGCTGGGCGTTTATCGGAAGACCCACATACCAGACGACCATTACTATCAAGAGAAATTTTATTTTACGCCTGGCAACACAGGTTTCAAGGTCTGGGATACTCGCTATGCCAAGATTGGGGTCGGTATCTGTTGGGATCAATGGTTTCCTGAAACAGCGCGCTGTCTTGCGTTAAATGGTGCTGAATTGCTCTTTTATCCAACTGCTATTGGCTCTGAGCCTATCCTAGATACGGACAGTTGTGGTCACTGGCAACGTACTATGCAAGGTCATGCAGCAGCAAATATTGTCCCAGTTATTGCAGCCAATCGTTATGGATTAGAGGAAGTCACTCCAAGTGAGGAAAATGGTGGACAGAGTTCCAGTCTTGACTTCTACGGTTCCTCCTTTATGACGGATGAAACAGGAGCTATTCTAGAGCGAGCTGAAAGACAAGCTGAAGCTGTTCTGTTAGCTACTTATGACCTAGACAAGGGAGCAAGCGAACGCCTAAACTGGGGCTTGTTTCGAGATAGAAGACCCGAAATGTATCAACGCATTACGGACTAGTAGGGGAGAAATGAGAGATTCATTCTGCTAGATTAACTTCTTATTTTCAACTATAAGGATACTATGTTGTCTAGTAAGTGGATTTTATATTTTAACCCTCTAAAGCTTTCTCGCGCTTTTATGCGAGGAGCTTTTCTGTTTAAGCTTTATCAATAAAACATGCTATAATAGTTGCAGAAAGGTTGGTATATATGGCTAGAATATTGGTTATTGAAGACAATAGTGACATTCAAGAAATTTTGCGAACACTTCTTACTGAGGAGCATGAGGTGATTCAAGCCTTTTCCGGTACAGAAGGAATCATGCGTTTTGACCAAGGTGGAATTGACCTCGTTTTGCTAGATATCATGCTTCCTGGGAAAAATGGGGATCAGGTTTTAAAAGCCATTAGGGAACAAAGTCAAACTCCAGTCATTATGCTGACAGCCTTGAGCGATAAGAAGTTAATCAGTCAATATCTCTTAGACGGTGCCAATGATTACATAGTGAAACCTTTTGATTTGGATGAAGTCTTTGCCAGAGTTACTGTTCAGTTACGCCAAAGTGTAGAAAAACAGCCTATGGAAATAAGAGAAACTGAACATCTGCCACAAAACTTGAAAAATATCCAGTTTGATGCCGAAAGCTTTGAAATCAAAAATAGTCAGGAAACGATTCGCCTTGCCAAGAAAGAATGCTTGATTCTCCAAACTCTCCTTAAATATCCAAAGAAAATTTTCACCAAGGAAGAACTTTATGAATTGGTCTGGGAGGATAGCTACCTACCTGGAGATAATACTCTCAATACGCATTTGAGTAATCTTCGTAAAAAATTAAACCAGCTTGACCCAAATCAAGAATATATTGAAACCATCTGGGGCGTTGGGGTAAGATTAAAAGGAGACAAGCAATGACCTACATGATAATTTTTGTCCTACTAGTACTCCTAATTATTTTATCGATTGCATTAATTCGCTACCATTTAGCACTTAAAAACTTGAGTCAACAGATTGAAGACAAGATTCTCACAGGTAGTATGAAAAGAGTCGGAGTCAGCATTTTTTCCAAACATTTTTTGCATCTCTACCAGCAGATTGAGAATCTATTTCAGGAAGTGGAACAATCTCGACTGGTTATGAAAAGGGAAAAACAGACTCTGGATATGGCCATCAGCAATATCGCCCATGATATTCGGACCCCTCTGACTATCGCTTCAGGCTACACCCAACAATTGATAAAAACTCCTGAAAACAAAGCAGAAACCTTACAAAAAATAGCCCAGCATCTTGATTTAGTTTCCAAACGTTTGGAGGCTCTCCTAGAATATCGTCGTTTGATGGAAGGAGCTGTCAAACCGAAACTGGAAGAAGTGGACCTTTCAGCTTTTATCACCAAAAAGACTTTGGCTTATTATGATGTTTTTCAGGCGGCAAATATCACGCTTGATTTTAAGGTTGAAGCTGGTCTGAAAATGAGGACTGATGAAGACTTACTGGATCGAATTTTACAAAATCTGCTTGGAAATGTTCTCAAGCATGGCAAGGAAGAAGCACGTCTATCTTTAAGAAAGAAAAAGGAACAGCTTGTCTTAGAGATTGCAAACCTTGTCAAACAACCCATCAAAAGAATAGAAAATCTCAGCAACCGTTTTTATTCTGAAAATCTATCAGACACGGAAGAATCCTCTGGTTTAGGACTTTATATCACTGAGGAATTATGCCATCTTCTTGGTGCAGAGATGAAACTAAGCACAGATGGGCAATGGTTGTCGGTTTTCATTTACTTTTAAAGAAATAAACCTCCTCTGTAGGCTAGAGGAGGTTGTTTTATTATAGACTTTTCTTTTTGAAAACTGCCAGTCCACTTAGATTAAAGATTACAATAACAGCTAAGCTAACTATAAGTGTGTAGAGAATTGACTCACTATTAGCAGTCATAGCATAGGTAAATTGCAAGGACAAATATGGTAAAATTTTGATATTTGGAAAAATGAGCATTGGCATAGAAAGTAAGATAGAGCTGACAAAATAACCAATAAATACTGCAAGATAAGAATGACTCACATAGAGAATAAAGGAAACAATGGAAAGCCAAGCAAGGAGGCAAAATAATTGAAGGAAAATGGTTATTAGTAGATTGCCAATAAAGCCATCAGGCATAGTTCCAAATCCATTTAAGATCGTTGCTGGAATAAAGGCAATCACAAGGCTGATGATAAGTTGCAAGAGTGCAATACAAGTCAATACAAAGGCTTTGGCAAGGAAAAACTCGGTACGAGAAACACCCACTGTTAAATTATTTTTATAGAGTTTGCCGATTAAATCAACTCCAAGCACGAGGCAGGCTAGGACGATGCAGAGAAAAACGAGGTTTGAGCCTTGACTAGATGCGTTGATTAGGGCTTGTACACCATTCCAACCTTGGGTTGGAATTTCTGATTCTTCTGCCTGGATTGCCATCAGATGACCCGTGGCTCCTATACTTGCTCCCATTAGCATGAGAGAAAAGAGAATGAACTCTGTAATCCAGAATCCTTTGGAACGGAAAAGACGGTAAAAGTCTGCTTGAATGGTATGTATCATGATTTTCCTCCTATTCGACCAATTGGGTGAAGTATTCTTCTAGGTTTTGACGGGCATAGTAAATCTCGTCAATGGCAACGTCTGCCAAGGTTAATTCCTTGAGAATCTGTTTGACATCTTGTTCCTGACCAAAGATATGGATTTCATTTTTTGGATTAACAACCTTGAACTGGAGCTGGATTTGTTCTTTCAATACTTGACAAGCTTTCTCTCGATCAGTTGTCTTAAGCACAATATAATCCTCACTTAGTGTTTCAAATTCAGCTTTGCTGATTTCACGGATAATCTTTCCTTGATCTAAAATACCAAAGCGATTTGCTACGAGATAGAGTTCTGACAAGATATGGCTAGAGATGAGAATGGTTATCCCTTTTTCTTGATTGAGCCGTTGAATCATTAGACGAAATTCTTTGATACCGATTGGGTCGAGACCGTTGATAGGTTCATCTAATATTAGGAAGTCTGGTTTCGATAGGAGGGCAATGGCGATGCCAAGTCTTTGTTTCATTCCTAGAGAGAAATCACGAAAGACTTTCTTACCTGTATCTGGCAAACCTACATAGTCAAGCGTTTCTCGAATGACTTGATCAGCATTTGGAATATGTCTAATCATACAATAATATTTCAGATTTTGATAGGCTGTTAAGTGATTATGAGCTACAGGTGATTCGATCACTGAACCTACTCGAGATAGAGCCCTGGTCCACTCATTTTCCGATTGACTAGAAAAGAGGGAAACAGTTCCTCTATCTGCAAACAGTAGTTGTGTAATGATTTTTATCAAGGTTGTTTTCCCAGCTCCGTTCTTCCCGATAAGTCCATAAATATCTCCCTCTCTTATCGTTAGATGAAGATCCTGAAGAATAGCTTGTTTGTCAAAGTTTTTGGACAATCCATGAATGTCAAGTACTGTTTTCATGATTCTCTCCTTTTGATTTATTTTGTTAACTTTAGTATAAAGCATAGAAATCAAAGAAAGCTCAAGGATTTCTAAAGAGTTTCTAAAGTTTTAGGAATTCTTAAATATCAAAACCCAGTTGACACGAACTGGGCTTCTTAATTATAAAATATATTTCTCAATGGCACGCGCAACGCCGTCTTCTTCGTTGCTTGCTGTAACGTCATCAGCTAGGGATTTGACATAATCGCTGGCATTTCCCATTGCAATGCCAAGTCCTGCAAACTGGAGCATTTCGATATCGTTATTGGCATCGCCCATGGCCATGATTTCTGAGGAATCAATCTTCAAAATATCTGCTAGTCGAGAAAGAGCAGTAGCCTTTGTCGTACCAAGTGGCATAGCTTCATAAATCACAGGCTGCGAACGAACACCGCTAAATCGTTGGCAAAGCTCCCCAGCAAAACGATTCTCAAAATCGTCTGTTTGGCTTTCTGTCCCCAAAAACATACCTTGGAACATGCGATACTTGCCACTAGTCGCTTCCTCAAGAGAAATTTCAGTCAGGTCTGAAAAGACTAGCTTGGCATCATTTTGAATGATTTCATTAGGCTTACCACCAAGGACAAAATAATGTTCCTCATCAAAAAGAGTCAACTGAACCTCACTCTTTTCAGCAAGCTCATAGAGATATTCAATGTCAGCTGGACTGAGTTCTTGCCAGTCAACTAGCCCCCAATTACTGGTCTGGTGAGTTGAACAACCGTTGTTAACAATCACATACTCATTCTGGAGATCAAGCCCAAGTTTTTTATAGTAGGGGAGGACACCGAAAAGGGGGCGCCCCGTACAGAGAACCAGTTTGACACCTTTTTCAATAGCTTGGTGAATAGCAGTGATGTGAGCTTGTGGGATTTCCTTGGCTTCATTGAGGAGGGTTCCGTCCATATCCAAGGCTAGTAGTTTAATCATAGATCTTCCTTCTTTTTCTTTTGGTATTATTATAGCATATTTTGGAGGAAAGGAGGAGGAATCTTCGGGCTAATCATGGTATAATAAAAGGTAATGAAAAATTCCAACGAGGCAGAGATGAAATTACTTTATACTGATATTCGGACTTCTTTGACTGAAATTCTAACCAAAGAGGCGGAGGAGCTAGTTGCTGCTGGCAAGCGGGTCTTCTACATCGCTCCCAACTCTCTTTCTTTTGAAAAGGAACGTGCCGTGCTGGAATGCTTGTCCCAGCAGGCTTCTTTTGCGATTACCGTCACGCGCTTTGCTCAAATGGCTCGATACCTGATCTTGAATGACTTGCCTGCCAAGACCAGTCTAGATGACATCGGTCTTGGGATGGCCTTTTACAAATGCCTTGCCGAACTTGATCCTAAGGATTTACGTGTTTATGGAGCTATCAAGCAGGATCCTCAGTTTATCCAGCAGTTGATTGAGCTTTACCACGAGATGACCAAGGCTCAGATGAGTTTTTTGGACTTGGAGAGTTTGACTGATGAAGACAAGAGAGCCGATTTACTCTTGATTTTTGAGAAAGTAACGGCCTATCTTAACCAAGGGCAGTTAGCTCAGGGAAGTCAGTTATCCCATTTGATTGAGGCTATTGAGAATAACAAAGTTAGTAGTGATTTTAGCCAGATTGCCTTAGTTATTGACGGATTTACCCGTTTTTCTGCTGAGGAGGAGCGGATTGTGGACTTACTTCATGGCAAGGGTGTTGAGATTGTCATTGGGACTTACGCTAGTAAGAAAGCCTATACTAGCCCTTTTAGCGAGGGCAATCTCTACCAAGCCAGTGTGGAGTTTCTCCATCATCTAGCCTCCAAATACCAAACTCCTGCTCAAGACCGTTCTCGGACTCATGAGAAAACGGATAGCTTTGACAAGGCCTCTCGTTTGCTGGAGTCTTCTTATGACTTTTCAGAATTAACATTGGATGTCGATGAGAAAGACTGTGAAAACTTACAAATCTGGTCTTGCTTGACACAAAAGGAGGAGTTGGAGTTAGTAGCCCGTAGCATTCGTCAGAAATTGCATGAGAACTCAGACCTGAGCTACAAGCATTTTCGTATTCTCTTGGGGGATGTAGTTTCTTATCAGTTATCTCTTAAAACCATTTTTGACCAGTACCAGATTCCTTTCTATCTTGGTAGAAGCGAATCCATGGCGCATCATCCCTTGACACAGTTTGTCGAGTCTATTTTAGCTTTGAAACGCTATCGTTTCCGTCAGGAGGATTTGATTAACCTTCTCAGAACAGGTTTGTATACCGACCTTAGTCAGGCTGATATTGATGCTTTTGAGCAATATCTTCGCTATCTTGGTATCAACGGCTTGCCAGCTTTTCAGCAAACCTTCACCAAATCCCACCATGGAAAATTTAATCTGGAACGTTTAAATGCTCTTCGTCTGCGTATTTTAACCCCTCTTGAGACTCTTTTTGCTAGCCGAAAACAGAAGGCTGAAAATCTCTTGCAAAAGTGGAATTCTTTTCTAAAAGAAGGAGCTGTAACCAAGCAACTGCAAGATTTGACAGCCACTATGGAAGCTCTTGAACAGGAAAGACAAGCTGAAGTTTGGAAGGCATTCTGTCATATTTTAGAACAATTTGCGACTGTTTTTGCTGGTTCACCAGTTAGTCTAGAAGACTTCCTAGCCTTGCTCCATTCTGGAATGAGCCTATCTCAATACCGTATCATTCCAGCGACAGTGAACACCGTTCTGGTGCAGAGTTACGATTTGATTGCACCACTGACTGCTGACTTTGTCTACGCAATTGGACTGACTCAGGACAACTTACCAAAAATTGCGCAAAACACCAGTCTATTGACAGATGAAGAGAGACAAAGCTTAAACCAAGCGACAGAAGAGGGAGCACTGTTACTGATTGCAAGTAGTGAAAATTTCAAGAAAAATTGCTATACTATGCTTTCCTTGGTCAATTCTGCTCGTAAGCAGTTGGTCTTGTCGGCTCCAAGCCTTTTTAACGAAAGTGAAAGCAAGGAATCTGCCTATCTTCAAGAGTTGGTCAATTTTGGATTTAGGCGGAAAGAGAAGAGGATGAATCACAAAGGGCTGTCTAAGGAAGATATGGGGTCCTATCACAGTCTTTTGTCCAGTCTGGTTGCCTATCACCAGCAGGGCGAGACGAGTGATACTGAGCAAGATTTGACCTTTGTCAAGGTTCTTGCGCGTGTGATGGGTAAAAAACTAGAACAGCAAGGTCTGGAAAATCCAGCCCTCCCAATCAGTCCAAGCAGTAAGCAGTTGACCAAGGATACCTTACAGGCTCTCTATCCAGCTGACAAGGAATTTTACCTGTCTACGTCTGGTTTGACGGAGTTTTACCGAAACCAATACAGTTATTTCCTCCGCTACGTTTTAGGCTTGCAAGAGGAATTACGTCTACGTCCTGATGCCCGCAGTCATGGGAATTTCTTACACCGCATTTTTGAACGCGCCTTGCAGTTGCCTGACGAAGATTCCTTTGACAAACGTTTAGAACAAGCTATCCAAGAAACCAGTCAAGAACGCGAATTTGAAGCCATTTATCAAGAAAGTTTGGAAGCCCAGTTTACCAAAGAAGTTTTGCTTGATGTTGCACGGACGACTGGTCACATTCTCCGCCATAATCCAGCCATCGAAACCATCAAAGAAGAAGCAAATTTCGGTGGGAAAGAGCAAGCCTTTATTCAATTGGATAATGGGCGCAGTGTCTTTGTACGAGGTAAGGTTGACCGCATTGACCGATTGAAAGCTGATGGGGCGATAGGAGTAGTAGACTACAAGTCTAGTCTAACTCAGTTCCAGTTTCCTCATTTCTTTAATGGGCTCAATTCCCAGTTGCCAACCTATCTAGCTGCCCTAAAAAGAGAAGGGGAGCAGAACTTTTTCGGTGCCATGTACTTGGAAATGGCTGAGCCTGTCCAATCTCTGATGGCCGTTAAAAGTCTGGCAGGTGCAGTAGTAGAAGCTAGCAAGTCAATGAAATACCAAGGCCTCTTTTTAGAAAAAGAAAGCAGTCATTTGGGTGAATTTTACAATAAAAACAAGGCTAATCAGCTGACAGATGAGGAATTCCAGCTCCTGCTGGACTACAATGCCCAACTTTACAAGAAAGCAGCTGAGAAAATTTTAGCAGGTCAGTTCGCCATTAATCCTTATACTGAAAATGGCAGAAGTATTGCACCGTATGTTCAGCAACATCAAGCCATCACCGGATTTGAAGCCAATTACCACTTGGGCCAAGCCCGTTTCCTAGAAAAGTTGGACTTAACTGATGGCAAGCGTCTGGTCGGAGAAAAACTCAAGCAAGCTTGGTTTGAAAAAATAAGAGAGGAGTTGAATCGATGAAGCCCATTCCCTTTTTAACTGAGGAGGAAATTCAAAAACTTCAAGAAGCAGAAGCGCATTCGAGCAAGGAACAAAAGAAAACTGCCGAGCAAATTGAAGCTATCTACACTTCTGGCCAGAATATCCTGGTCTCAGCATCGGCTGGCTCTGGGAAGACTTTTGTCATGGCCGAGCGTATTCTGGACCAATTGGCGCGTGGTGTCGAAATTTCTCAACTCTTTATCTCAACCTTTACCGTCAAGGCTGCGACTGAACTTAAAGAACGTTTGGAGAAAAAAATCAGCCAACAAATCCAAGAAAGCGATGACATTGACCTCAAACAACACTTGGGCCGCCAGTTGGCAGACCTACCCAACGCAGCCATCGGAACCATGGACTCTTTCACACAAAAATTCCTTGGCAAACATGGCTATCTGATTGATATTGCGCCTAATTTCAGGATTTTACAAAACCAAAGCGAGCAACTTCTTATAAAAAACGAAGTCTTTCATGAGGTCTTTGAAGCCCATTACCAAGGTAAACAGAAAGAAACCTTTAGTCATTTGCTGAAAAACTTTGCTGGACGTGGAAAAGATGAACGGGGGCTATGCCAGCAAGTCTATAAAATCTATGACTTCCTCCAATCCACCAGCAATCCTCAGAAATGGCTGAGTGAATCTTTCCTCAAAGGCTTTGAGAAAGCTGATTTTACCAGTGAAAAAGAAAGATTGACTGAGCAAATCAAACAAGCCCTTTGGGATTTGGAAAGCTTTTTTCGTTATCATCTGGATAATGATGCCAAGGAGTTTCCAAAGGCAGCCTATTTAGAAAATGTTCAGTTGATTCTGGATGAAATTGGCTCCCTAAATCAGGAGTCCGATAGTCAGGCTTATCAGGCAGTACTTGCGCGTGTTGTCGCAATTTCGAAAGAGAAAAATGGTCGAGCTCTGACCAATGCCAGTCGTAAGGCTGATTTGAAGCCGCTGGTCGATGCCTACAACGAAGAGAGAAAGACTCAGTTTGCTAAACTAGGACAACTGTCAGACCAGATAACCATTCTCGACTATCAAGAACGTTATCATGGAGATACATGGGAACTAGCTAAAACCTTCCAAGCCTTCATGAGTGATTTTGTAGAAGCTTATCGTCAGCGCAAACGTCAGGAAAATGCCTTTGAATTCGCTGATATTAGCCATTACACCATTGAGATTTTAGAGAATTTCCCACAAGTTCGTCAGGATTATCAGGAGCGCTTCCATGAAGTCATGGTCGATGAGTATCAGGATACCAACCATATTCAAGAACGGATGCTGGAATTACTTTCTAATGGACACAATCGCTTTATGGTGGGAGATATCAAGCAGTCTATCTATCGTTTCCGTCAGGCAGATCCGCAGATTTTCAATGAAAAGTTCCAACGCTATGCGCAAAATCCAAAAGAGGGCAAGCTCATTCTCCTCAAAGAAAATTTCCGTAGTAGTTCAGAAGTGCTATCAGCAACCAATGATGTTTTTGAACGCCTTATGGACCAAGAGGTCGGCGAAATCAACTATGATAACATGCACCAGCTTGTTTTTGCCAATACCAAACTGACTCCTAATCCAGACAACAAGGCAGAATTTCTCATCTACGATAAGGACGACACAAGTGAGGAAGAAGAGGGGCAGGCAGAAACGAAACTAACAGGCGAAATGCGCCTGGTTATCAAGGAAATCCTTAAACTACATAAGGAACAAGGTGTTTCCTTTAAAGAAATCGCCCTTCTGACCTCCAGTCGCAGTCGTAATGACCAGATCCTTCTCGCCCTGTCTGAGTACGGAATTCCTGTCAAAACTGACGGAGAGCAAAACAATTATCTTCAATCCCTAGAAGTGCAAGTCATGCTAGACACCCTTCGTGTCATTCACAATCCTCTTCAAGACTATGCCTTGGTTGCCCTTATGAAGTCTCCTATGTTTGGCTTTGATGAGGACGAGTTAGCACGTTTTTCCCTTCAGAAAGCAGAGGATAAAGTCCACGAAAATCTCTATGAGAAACTAGTAAATGCTCAAAAACAGGTAAGTAGCCAAAAAGTCTTGATTCACTCAGCTCTAGCTGAGAAACTAAAGCAATTCATGGATATCTTGGCCTCTTGGCGCTTGTACGCCAAAACCCACTCCCTCTATGACTTGATTTGGAAGATTTACAATGACCGTTTTTATTATGATTATGTTGGAGCTTTGCCAAATGGTCCTGCTAGACAGGCCAATCTCTATGCCCTAGCACTGCGTGCTGATCAATTTGAAAAGAGCAATTTCAAGGGTTTGTCGCGTTTTATTCGTATGATTGATCAGGTTTTAGAAGCCCAGCACGATTTGGCAAGCGTGGCTGTCGCACCGCCAAAAGATGCAATAGAGCTCATGACCATTCACAAGAGTAAAGGGCTGGAGTTTCCTTACGTCTTTATTCTCAATATGGATCAAGATTTCAACAAGCAAGACTCTATGTCAGAAGTCATTCTCAGTCGTAAAAATGGACTAGGTGTCAAGTATATTGCCAAGATGGAGACAGGAGCAGTGGAAGCCTACTACCCTAAAACCATCAAACTCTCCATTCCTAGTCTGACCTATAGACAGAACGAAGAAGAATTACAGCTGGCAAGCTACTCAGAGCAGATGCGTCTGCTGTATGTTGCCATGACGAGGGCTGAGAAAAAGCTCTATCTTGTCGGCAAGGGTTCTCGTGAAAAGCTGGAAGGCAAAGAATTTCCTGCAGCTAAAAATGGAAAACTAAACAGCAACACTAGACTTCAAGCCAAGAATTTCCAAGATTGGCTTTGGGCTATCAGTAAAGTATTTGCCAAGGATCATCTCAACTTTAGCTATCGTTTTGTTGGTGAAGATCAGCTAACTAGAGAAGCTATCGGAGAGTTGGAAAACAAGAGCCCTCTCCAAGATAGCTCTCAAGCAGACAATCGTCAGTCAGAAACCATCAAAGAAGCTCTTGAAATGCTGAAAGAGGTAGAAGTCTATAATACTCTTCACCGCGCAGCTATTGAATTGCCAAGTGTTCAAACCCCAAGTCAAATCAAGAAATTCTACGAACCAGTTATGGATATGGAAGGTGTCGAGATTGCAGGTCAAGGTCAGTCAGTAGACAAGAAAATCAGCTTTGATTTGCCAGATTTTTCAACCAAAAAAAAGGTAACAGGAGCTGAGATTGGTAGTGCTACCCACGAACTCATGCAGAGAATGGACCTCAGTCAGCAACCAACACTTGCTAGCCTGACAGAAACTCTCAAACAAGTTCAAACCAGCCCAGCTGTTAGGGACAAGATCAATCTTTCGAAAATTCTTGCATTCTTTGACACAGCACTCGGTCAGGAAATTATCGCTAATACCGACCATCTCTATCGCGAGCAACCTTTCTCCATGATCAAACGAGACCAAAAGAGTCAGGAATACTTTGTTGTCCGTGGAATCTTGGACGGCTATCTGCTTTATGAGGATCGTATCGTTCTTTTCGACTACAAGACAGACCGCTATGACGAGCCAAGTCAACTCATAGACCGCTATCGTGGTCAATTAGCCCTTTATGGAGAGGCTTTATCACGAGCCTATTTGATTGAAAATATTGAAAAATACTTGATTTTACTCGGTAAAGACGAGGTTCAAGTTGTAAAAGTATAATCTAGAAAGGAGACCTCATGACACTTCCAGTTAGAAAATCCCTGCACGATGCGGTTTTACAGGCTTCAAAAGCCGATACTTGGGAACAGGCTACCAAGGAATGGAATGAAGTTTCCTTGATTTTTAATGGTATCGGCCGTAGCAATTGTGTTTGTGGGAATGCTATCAAATACGCCTACGAACTCTTTAACGGTGTCACAGGCCAACGCCTCTTTCCAATCGGCAGCGATTGTGTTCGTCATTTTCATCGATTGTCCCTTGACCAGCAACTAGAAGAGGAAGAAAAATTACTCAGAAAGGTTGAAAATCTTACCAGAAAAGCCCAGAAAAAGGAAAAAATCAAGGTCAATAAAAGTGACTTTGACGAGCGACTTCTAAAATGGCTCTGGGAAAAAGGTGTTTTCAAACCCAATCGTGGCAATCAATTTGCACCTGAGAGAGACTACCAGCTTTTCCTAGAAGTCTTTCAAGGAGGAAATTGGACCAGGGCAGAACCCAAGAAGAAAGCTCGTATGGAAGAAGTCCTTGAAAAGTGTATCAAACCCTTTTTACTTGGAAAACCAGATGACCAACTCTACCTTGTCAAGCTAGGTAAGGAGAAAATTGACTACGAACAAGAACTCCGTATCCAGGCTGAGAAAGAGCGCAGGAAGAGGGATAAAATCGCCAAACAATATGCAGATAATCTGGTCCTAGCCATGGGACCAGCAGAGCGGGCTTATCAGGATTACTTTGGTTTTACAGAAACCTTAACCCAAGAAGAACGCAAGTGGGAGAAAATACTTTTTGGTAAAAATCGGACAGAACGGGCTATCAAGGCCAAACAATACCAAAAAGAGTTGGAAAAAGACCAACGAATTGCTAGTCAGAATCCAATTGAAAGAAAGCAGAAGCAGACCTGGCTCCTCAATTCCTATTTTCGTGAGCTTCCTGAAGAAAAAGCTCGATTTGCTCGGCTCTTATTAGAATATCGAAAAAGTGGAGAAGTCCCCTTTTCAACTGAATACCTATCCGACCATCTGCTCGACTTTTTCTATAAAATGAAAGCCTTTGAGTTTGAAATCGCACCAGAACAAGTCCGAGATTTTCTAAAAGAAAGTCTCCAGACAGATCATCTCTCCTCAGCACAAGAAAGCTGGATCGAAGGAATTCTCCTCAACTGCCTCAAACTATTTTTAGAACGATTATTGATATAACTAACACCTACCGTGGAAATTCCATGGTAGGTGTTAGTTTTAATAGTCAGTGTCATTATTATTCTCAACAGATTTATTCGAAAACAAAATACGCTTATTTATATATGCTTTGTTATACTAGATAACTTTTAAAATCTTATAAGAATAACTAGATTATTTTAATATTTCGTAGTATAATAACACTAGGAAAACAAACTGTATAAACCAATATTTATAGGTTATTCAAAACGCTTATATATATGTGTTAAATTATTTATTACAGCGCCTAAAACTCTATTATATAAGGAAATATTACATGATTGATATCCACTCTCACATTGTTTTTGGTGTAGATGATGGACCAAGCACAAAAGAAGAAAGCCTAGCTCTTCTGAAAGAAGCTTTTTCACAGGGAGTTCGTACGATTGTATCCACTTCACATCGTCGTAAAAATATGTTTGAAACTTCAGAAGATACAATTATGACCAACTTTAAAGAGGTTCAAGCACTTGCTAAGAAAGAACTGCCTGACTTAACTCTTTTATATGGAGCTGAAATATACTTCACCCAAGATGCTCTTGACAAATTGGAAAGCAAGCAGATTCCTACTCTGAACGATACACAATATGCTTTGATTGAATTCAGCCCGACCACCCCCTATTGGGAAATCCGCAATGCAGTAAATAAAGTTTTATTGTTAGGTATTAGACCTGTCATTGCCCATATTGAACGCTATGCTGAACTAGAAAAAAATGAAAAAAGAGTTAAAGAGCTGATAGATATGGGATGTTATACTCAAATAAATAGTTCAAGTGTTCTTAAGCCTAAAATGTTTGGGGATAAGTATCGCTTACTCAAAAAAAGAGCTCAGTATTTTCTATCCTATAATCTAGTTCACTGTGTGGCTAGCGATATGCATAATCTAAGCTCAAGACCACCATATATGAAGCAAGCATTTGACGCAATTAGTCATCAGTATGGAAAGGAAAGAGCAGAAGAATTATTTTTAGTAAATCCTCAGTTGATTATATCGAACAAAAATATTTAGCAACATTTAATTTAGGTATATTTCCTGTATTTTAATCACGTAAGCTTGAAAATCTTATTTTTTTATGTTATATTGAACTGTATGATTTAATTCTTGGTAAATATACATATTTTTATTAGTTCTAGCTTTTTATACTCAGGACTATATATATATATATATATATATATATGCATCAACGTAGTGAGTGGCGCACGCATATATATGTGTGCGCCTTAGTTTTTTCTAGGAGAATGATGCTTATGTATAGGAGAATTAAGAGAATTATAGGTCTTCTAATTTCTATACCCTCATTACTATTAATTATCCCGATTTGTTTAATAGCATGTATCTTTATTGTAATCGAATCAAGTGGTAATCCTATTTATATACAAGAACGAATTGGTTTAAATGGACAAAGTTTTTCAATTTATAAACTCCGATCCATGTATCAAGATGCTGAAAAGAATGGTCATAAATGGGCGAGCAAAAATGATACACGCATTACAAAAGTTGGACGTTTTATTCGTAAAACACGAATTGATGAATTACCACAAATCATTAATGTAATTAAAGGTGAGATGTCCATTATTGGACCACGACCAGAACGACCAGAGTTTATCAATGAATTTTTGAAAGATATCCCTAATTTTAATGAACGTTTAGCTGTCCGCCCAGGAATCACAGGATGGGCTCAAGTAAATGGTGGTTATGAATTAACTCCTAAAGATAAATTAGTCTACGATCTATTCTATATCAATCACGAAAGTATCAAGTTAGATTTTCTTATACTATTAAAAACAATTAAAGTGATGGTTACCGGGAACGGATCTAGGTAGTTCTAAGAAAGAAAAAATAAATAAAAGGAAACAAACAATAATATGACTATTTTTAATAAAAATATTAATAGAGTTTTTTCTTTGATAAAAAGCAAACTACTATTTTTACTTCTATTTACTATAGTAGGGACGACAGCAGTTGGTCTATATACTGTTTTTATCATTTCTCCTATATACAGTGTATCCTCTAAGCTCATAATGAAGAACACTTCAAGTCAAACAAATGGGCAAAATAATGATGCGCAAACGATTGAAGCTATAAACCTCTTTCAAAGACAAGCTAAGACTTATTTAGAGATAGCAGATCTTCCCCCTGTAAAAGATGAGACCAATAAAGCATTAAGCTTATCACCAGATGAAATTTCAAAAATCAAGTCTGTTAAATTAACAAATGACTCAGGTTCTCAGTTGGTCACAATAACAGTGAGAGGACTAGATCGAAATTTAGCTGAACGTTATATTAAAGAGTATGTGTCTCAGTACAAGAAATTTACAGCAGATAGATTAGGGCGCGACAACTTGTCAGTTGTTACAGAAGCACTGGGAAGTGATTCTCCAGTTTATCCCGTTCTATGGAAGAATCTTCTTGTATCTATTCTAGTATTTTCTTTTGTAGGATTTAATGTTATTTTCATCAAATATGTACTGAGTGATTCGATTGATTCTTACGAAGACTTGGAAGAGTTAGTGGGAACACCTGTTCTCGGGATGATTCCGACTATAGAGAGAAAGAGAAGAGGTGAGTGACATGCATATCGAAGTTATTCATAACAGTAAATCCATCGTAGCTGAGTCCTTTAGAACTTTAAGGAGTAATCTTCAGTTCTCAGAATTTGGAAAAAATATTAAAATCATTGTCGTTACAAGTGCCAACCCCAATGAAGGCAAGAGTGAAGTCAGTATCAATCTTGCCGCCTCTTTGGCCCAACAGGGGAAAAGAGTGATTATCATAGACGCGGATATGCGTAAACCAACTCAACATAAATTAACCGAGCTAAATAACACTGAAGGACTCAGCACTTTTTTATTAAAGAAGTCAGGAGTAGATTCCATTAATCATTTGACGATAAATGATGTGAATTTAGATGTGCTGACTTCAGGACCTGTTCCGCCTAATCCTTCTGAGATGTTAGCTAGTTCTTCTATGGATGAAACACTTAAAGCATTTGAGGATTTTTATGACTATGTCATTATCGATACCCCTCCCTTGCTAGCAGCAACTGATGCCCAAGTTTTAGCCAGTATTTCGGATGCTACCCTTCTGGTAGTAGATATCAAAAAATCAAAACGACGACAAATAATAGAAGCAAAAAGAAGATTAGACCATGTTGGAGCTAGACTACTTGGTGTGATAATGAATAAAATTGATTCACATAAAGATACCTATTATTACTATTATTAAACTAACTATTTGAAAGGCAGGAGAGAAAAAATGACAATCTATCTTTTAATGTTCGTCTATGTCTCTTTTCTTGCCTTTTTCTCATTGAAATATGAGGATAAAGTAAAAGAGTTAGGTTTCCTTGTTCTTCCGACTTTTTTCTTTTTTTTAATCATTGCAGGTTTTCGTACTTCTAGTGTAGGTGGAGATTTAGGAACTTATATCCATATTTTTGAATCAAATAATATTCAGATTCCAGATTTATCACATTTATTTAGTTCTCGATTTGAAATTGGGTACTTACTGTTCACTATTTTTCTAAGAAACTTCAGTGATCATTATCCATTCCTCTTATTCGTATTTGCATTTCTGACCTTATTAAGTTGGTTTTTTGTTCTTTATAAGCATTCTAAAAATGTTTACATGAGTTTACTGATTTACTTCAGCTCGTTAGGACTCTTTTTTTATTCTTTATCAAATATCAGGCAAGGTCTGGCGATTGCTTTAAGTTTTTTAGGGTTTCACTACTTAGTAAAAAACAAGAAGATTTTAGCATGGGTATTTATCTTACTAACTCCCTTATTTCATACATCTGGTATCGTCTGCCTCTTGTTTTTCCCCCTTAAAAAAATCGTTTTAAATAAAAGAATATACCAATTTGTGTTCCTTGCATTTCTAATCATCTTACCTTTTATCAAACAAATTGCAACTATCTTTATTTCTTTCTTCCCTCAGTATACTTCCTATCTGGAATCATCATGGTTTTTGGAAAGCAATAAATGGGCACCTGTATTTTTAACAATTTGGTATGGTATCGTTCTGATCTTTGGTGAATTAGTGATTAGAAATAAGAAATTATCTACTGAAGAAGAATATATAAGAAGTCTATTCTTTATCTCCTTTTTATTTACTGCGTCAACTTTGCAAACAAGTCTTTTTGGCAGATTTGCACACTATTTTACCCCCTTTATTTGCCTATATATCCCCATGGTTTTATCTAAAATAGGTGACAAAAAAGTTCAGTGGATTTTATTTTATTTGGTAATATTGGTTTATGCTTCAATCTTTCTGGTCATTGTTTATTTTAAAGCTGACTGGTACCATGTCGTTCCCTACCGTTCAGTTATTGTAGATTGGTTATTTGGAAATTAGGTTTAGGAGTTATAAAATGAAATTTTCAGTTCTAACGACAGTCTATAAAAAAGAGACTCCTACAAATTTAAGGAAAAGTTTACTAAGTTCTTATCAGCAGACCCTTAAACCGACAGAAATCATTTTAGTTTGTGATGGCGAATTGACTGAAGAGTTAGAAATAGAAATCCAAAAGTTGCAGAGAGAGATTCCGATTTTAAAAGTTTTTCATTTACCTGAAAATTTAGGCTCAGGACCAGCCTCTCTCTTTGGAGTCAATCAATGCCAAACAGAATTCATTGCTAGAATGGACAGTGATGATTATTCTCTAGAAACAAGGTTTGAAAAGCAAGCAGCAGCCTTTGAAAAAAATCCCAACCTCATCATGGTTGGTTCCAATATCCTAGAGAAAAATACAGAGTTTACCGCCTTAAAGAAAGTACCAGAAACTACAGCCGAAATTCGTCAATATTCGAAAATGAGAAATCCCTTTAATAATCCATCGAGTATGATGAAAAAAAAATATATCTTGAAGGCTGGTAATTATCGTAAGTTCCGCTATCTAGAGGATTATGACCTCACAATGAGATTGTTACACGATAATCCAACCAAGGATTTTTTGAATATCCAGGATCCCTTGGTTGTCATGCAGACTAACGATTCTAGCTATCTGCGTAGAGGCGGTTTCTTGTATGTAAAGACGGACTTTATGCTCCAATTAGATTTTTATCGTAGAAGAGACATTAGTCTAGTAGAATTTCTTAGAAATATTTTCCTTCGTAATGCGGTTCGAATTCTTCCGAATTCAGTTAGGAAATGGGTCTATAGGAAAAAAATGAGAGAAGATGTAGAGGTGGTTAGGAAGATATGAAGAGAGTCATTACATACGGAACATTTGATTTATTGCATTATGGTCATATTAATCTCTTAAAAAGGGCAAAAGCTTTGGGAGATTATTTGATTGTAGGATTATCCACCAATGAATTTAATAGACTAGAAAAAAATAAAGAATGTTATTTCGATTACGAAAAAAGAAAATCGCTATTAGAGGCTATCAGATATGTGGATCTTGTCATACCAGAAGAAAATTGGGATCAAAAAATCTCAGACATCGAAAAGTATCATGCTGATGTCTTTGTCATTGGAGATGATTGGCAGGGCAAGTTTGATTATTTAAGTGATATGGGGATAGAGGTTGTTTACCTACCACGAACAAAAGAAATTTCAACCTCTAAGATAAAGAATGATTTGAATCAAGGAAACTAGGATGAAATATCAAGTCATACATGTAACAGGTGGTGTAAGGAATACCATGAGCGGGGTACAAAGTTTTATAAAGAATCATATCCCAACTGATGATCAAGAATTTGAATATATGGTTGGCGAGTCAAATGGCGACGCTCATTTCCCATTTAATCAATACCTAGATGAAAAAGAAATCAAACGCATTGTATTTCCTGCCCTACAGATTTCTAAACTATTTGCCTATGCGAGAGAGTGCCGACAATTTTATGAAAGGAATAAGATTGACATTCTCCATGTCCATAATCCTATAACCGCTTTTATCCATAATTACTATGCTCGAAAAAATGGTGTCCCAGTTAGGATTTACCACAATCATAGTAGCCAATTTTCAGATACTTGGTTGAAAAGTATTCGCAATCGATTTTTGGTCTTTTTGGCTTTGAAAAATGCGACCCATCGTGTCTCTTGTGGCCAATTAGCTGGACTGAAGATATTTGGAAAGAAATCCTTTCAAATCCTTCCAAATGCAATTGACATCGATAAGTATCGCTTTTCTCCGACTTTTCGAGAAGAGATTCGCAAAGAGTTTCATATAGCTGAACATCAAAAAGTAGTAGGGATGATTGGTATTTTAAATCCTTTCAAGAATCAGAGTTTTTTGATTGAAGTTGCTAAAGAATTACCTGACGTTACCTTTGTCTTTGTTGGTGAAGGTCCAGATCGTGCCATTTTAGAAGAGAAAAGTAAGGAAGTGAAGAATATCATCTTTACAGGAAAAAGAGAAGATGTTCATAAGTTTTATTCAGCCTTTGATATCTTTGCCTTTCCTTCTTTGTATGAAGGTTTCCCAATCGTGCTGGTAGAGGCTCAGTGTTCTGGAGTCGATATTCTCATGAATGAAACGATTGATCCAACAACTCAGATCGTTAGTGAACTTTGCACAGCCATGCCTCTAGATAAGGCTAAATGGGTAAACTACATAAAAAAGGCGCCTATCAAGAAGAAACAACGACAGCTAAATGAACACCTAAAGCAGTTTGATATTGAAGAAAATGTTCAAAATTTAAAAGAAATTTATAAGCAAGGTTTAAAAAGAGAATGATCAACTATTTAAAACCCTTACTGTTCAAAGTAAGTGATTTTACTTATAAAATAAATAAAATGATTCCCAAGAAAAGGAACAGAATTGTTCTCTATTCTAATTGGGGGTTCAGAGATAATCTTAGAACACTTTATCACTATTTAGTGGATAATGGCTATCAGGAAACATACGAAATCGTTTGTGCTTCAAATGATTTTTATCATTTAGAAAAAGAAAAGAATGTGAAGTATGTTTCTATTTATCAAGGTTTCTTTTATTTTTTAACATCTAAATATTTTTTCTATTCTTTTGGCAAGTATCCCATCAAACCTGCTCCAAACCAGATGGTTGTCAACTTGTGGCATGGAATGCCCTTGAAAAAAATTGGGAATCTTGAAGTTGGCATGGAAAAGATTGACTATAATTTCTTTACAAAATTAGTCTCCTCTTCAGATTTATTTACTCCAATCATGAAAGCAGCCTTTAATGCTAAGGACGAGCAGATGCTTCTTGTTGGCAATATTCGAAATGATGAGCTCTTTAAAGAGAAAGAGGAGAAGAAAATCATCTGGATGCCAACCTACCGTAATTCTAAAAACTATCATGATAGCCAAGCAGCATTGATATTTTCTTTAGAAGAAGAGGATTTTCAAAACATTGAAGAACTACTCTCAAACTATGGGTATCAACTTTATATTAAACTTCACCCTCTTGAGGAATCTCAGTTACAATTCGAAATGAATTATTCGACCATTCATCTATTAACAGAAGAGATTATTAGTGAGCAGTATGAGACTTTATATACCTTTTTGGGAACAACAAGTGCATTAATTACTGATTATTCATCAGTATTTTTAGATTATTATTTATTAAATAGGCCAGTTGCATTTACCATTAATGATTATGAGGAATACAAAGAAAAACGTGGTTTTGTATTTGAAGATATCAAGAGTCTTATGGTGGGGAGTGTCATTCGTGATTCGCATGATTTATTAGAATTTCTAGCGAGTGTCATGAAATCTGAAGATCCTTATATTGACGAACGAAAAAATGTCAATAACAAGGTAAATGCCATTCAAAAAGATTTTACAAAGACACTTTTGGATGAAATTGGATTAAGGAAATAAGGTTAGGATAAAGAATGATTAGTGTAATCGTACCTGTTTATAATGTAGAAAC
Source organism: Streptococcus pseudopneumoniae (assembly GCF_001076775.1). GTDB lineage: Bacteria > Bacillota > Bacilli > Lactobacillales > Streptococcaceae > Streptococcus > Streptococcus pseudopneumoniae_G. The sequence goes on along the minus strand of NZ_JVGV01000029.1, from coordinate 26,970 downwards.
TTATCTGGAAGAATGTTTAGACAGCATTCAAAACCAAACCTACACAGACCTTGAAGTCCTTTTAGTCAATGATGGTTCTACAGATGGCTCACAAGCTATTTGTGAACGTTATTGCCAAACAGATAAGCGTTTCCGATTAATCAATCAAAGCAACCAAGGCCAAAGTGTTGCACGAAATACGGGTGTAGCAGCTTCAAGAGGCGAGTTTATTGCATTTGTAGATAGCGACGATATCATCTTACCGAATTATTTAGAAACCTTAATGCACTATATGAGTGACTACGTCGATATTGTAGAAAGTCAGTTCACCGTGCATAAAAAGGATTTCTTGGCTGCGAAGTCTCAAGAGATAAAGATTCTTTTTGAGGGAAATTCTGAAGAGGCAGTGAAAGTTGTTCCTAACCACCTACTAAGTGTCAATCCAGTCACAAAGCTTTATAGAAGAGCTATTGTCGAAGCTATTCCTTACTTAGAAGGCTTCATTTTTGAAGATATTTATAGTGGAATTGGTATGCTTAAATACATCAGAAAGATTGTTAAGATTGATTATGTAGGCTATTATTACCGTCAACACGCAACTAGTACCATGCATCGAACCTTTACTCCCAAAAACTTGGATGTATTTACAGTCAGTGACCAATTGATAGACTTGTATTCTGATAGGGAAGAACTTCTTCCTTATATTGGTAAATACCTAGTTCATGTAGCAACCATGCATTATCAAGACTATATTCAAAAAGGGAATCCCTATGCAGATGTCTATAATCAGAAATTGGCTGACTATGTAACTATCACCAAGAAAAATCCTGAGGTAGCCAAAAGTTCGCGTATGATTAGACTGTATAAGCTGTGTCCAAAATATTACAACACCATTCTATTTCCTTTCTATCACTCTATATGGAAATGGAAAAATGACATTCAGAAAGACAAGATAGAAGAATGAAACAGTATCATTCAAGAGGGAAAGAGGAAAATGATTAGCGTAATCGTTCCAGTTTATAACGTGGAAGAATATCTGGAAGAATGTCTAGAGAGTATTCGAAAGCAAACCTATCAAGATATCGAAGTCATTTTAGTCAATGATGGTTCTACAGATGGCTCCCAAGCTATTTGTGAGCATTTTTGCCAAACAGATAATCGCTTCCGATTGATTAATCAAAAGAATCAAGGTCAAAGTGTAGCCAGAAATCGTGGTGTGAAAGAATCCATGGGCGAATACATCATGTTTGTCGATAGTGATGATGTTGTGAAAGAGAATATAGTAGAAGTATTATTCTCCTATATGAAGGCGGATGTAGATATCGTAGAATGCAAAAGTACTAAAATTAAAGAAGAATTATTAAAAAATGAACCTAACAGAATTATATTTGAAGGAAAATCAACAGAAGCAATTCTTAATTGTATTGGCTATAAAGAAGTAAAGTATTGTGTTTTTACCAAGCTATATAGAAGAGAAATTGTTGAAAAAGTTCCATTTTTAGAGGGATATATTTACGAAGATCTTTATACAGGAATCAATTATTTAAAACATATTCGTAAAATAATTGTCGTTGATTTAGCAGGTTATTATTACCGAGTTCGTCCGAATAGTACTATGACCCAAGCATTTAATGAGAAAAATTTAGATATTATTACAGTAGGAAATAAATTAATCGAATCTTTCCAAGATGATGGATATTTATTACCGTATATTGGATACTTTATGTTTTATCTTGGACTTAGCCATTATCAAAGAGATGGAATCACGAGGAGGAGCCCTTATGTTGATTTATATGAAAATTTTATCAGAGAGTGTGCTTTTATTGCAAAGCAATCTCAAGAAGTTGTTTGTAAATACCGTTTACTAAGACTTTATTTAATGGCACCTAAATATTTTACAATAATTACTCATCCAGTATATCAGTTTATTGATAAAATATGGAATAATTTTAAAATGTTGATTCACAAACTATAACTGAAGGAGCCTATGAACAAAAATGATTAGTATAATTGTACCTGTTTATAATGTGGAATCCTATTTGAAAGAATGTTTAGAAAGTATCCAAAAACAAACTTATACAAATTTTGAAGTTATATTAGTTAATGATGGATCTACTGATAATTCAAAAGAAATTTGTGAAGAATATTGTAGGAAAGATACTCGTTTTCACTTAATAAATCAGGAAAACCAAGGGCAGAGTATTGCAAGAAATAGAGGCGTTGCTGAGTCTACAGGAGAATTCATTGTTTTTATTGATAGTGATGATATAGTAAAGTTTGATTTGTTGTCGCAATTAAATAAGCATATGTTTGATGGAATTGATATTGTAGAATGTAATATAACCGAGGATATTCATTGTTTAAATTCCGAAGGAAAAGAAATTGATGTTAAAGAATTGGATTCAAATGAAGCGTTATACCAATGTTTTAATCATGGAGTAAATTGGAGCCCTGTCGCAAAACTCTATCGTCGTAAAATAGTGGAGAAAGTTCCGTTTTTAGAAAATTTAATTTATGAAGATTTTTATACTGGAATCGTCTCTTTAAAATATATTCATAAAATGAGAAAAATTGACTATATTGGTTATTATTATCGATATCATACTTCTAGTACGATGAATCAGACATATTCAGAAAAGAATCTTGATATTTTTAAGGTTGGCGAAAAATTATTAGAGGAATTTAGAGAAGATAATTGGTTACCTTATGTAGGGAATATGTTATTTTTAGTCGGTATTGGACATTTCAAAAAGTATAACATAAGAGTTGGACATCCATATTATCAGTTATATGTTGATGCAATTGATAACTATTTTGAAATAGCTAAGAAATCATCAGATATTTTTAAATCTAGTAAACTATTAAGATGGTATAGTTATTCACCAAAATATTTTTTTAATTTATATTATCCTTTGTATTTAAGATATTTAGACATTCGAAAAAAATGGAAAATTTAATAGGAGGCTATTTATGATTAGTGTCATTGTACCAGTTTTCAATGTTGAAGAGTATCTGGAAGAATGTTTAGATAGTATTCAATGTCAAACTTATAGCAATATTGAAGTAATACTTGTTAACGATGGTTCTACGGATCATTCACAAGAAATTTGTGAGCGCTATTGTCAACAAGATCCTCGCTTTCACTTAATCAATCAAGCAAATAAAGGATTAAGTGGCGCTCGTAATCGTGGTATGACTGAATCTAAAGGCAAATTTATCACTTTTGTAGACAGTGATGATGTCATTAAAGACGATATGTTGGAGCAATTATTAAAGCACATGACTTCAGAAGAAATGGACATCGTAGAATGTTGGTATACAAATGATCAAAAAGAAATAGAAATCCCTTCTCCCGAGAATGTCAAAATTATTTTTCAAGGAAATGCTAAAGAAGCTTTAGTCTCTTTATGTAAAGATAATATTGTCCGTTTGAATGCAGTTGCTAAACTTTTTCGAAGACAAGTGATTGTCAATTTTCCATTTTTAGAAGGTTTATTTTATGAAGATGTGTATGGAGGAATGGGAATTTTAAAGCATATACACAAAATGGTGAAAATTGATTATACAGGATATTATTATCGTGTACGACGTGGTAGTATTATGAATCGCGAATTTAGTTTGAAAAATTTGGATTTGTTTACGATTTGTGATAAAGTGGAGCAACTATATGAAGGAAATGCTGACTCACTCCCATATGTACAGCGTCGCTTATTTCATTTAGTCTTGATGCACGTTGTTGACTATCGTATATTTGAGGGAAATCCCTATCAAGAGAAATATGTAGAATATTTGAATCGTTACGCTAAAAGTTCAAGGAAATCATTATTAATGCGGGCCTATCGCTTATTCCCTCAAAATATTGTCTTTATTTCAAGAGTTATTGGAGCCATTCAATGGAGATTTGAAAAATATATTGTAAAAAGATTTTGGAGAGGGTTGAAGTAGTATGAATTATTACTTAAAAGAATTTTACGCAGAAGCCAAACATGCAGGATCTAAAGCTAGATTAGATGCTGAAAAAATAATGGTAGAAGCAGGATATCAGGCTTTTCCCCTAAATAATGATTCAAATCCCATCGCTTTGACAAAAGATGATGTATTAGTTCTTCAATTTCCGTTATTATGGCATTCCTTAAAAAAACAAATTTTAACGAGATTTTTGAAAAATAGAACATTCAAAGCTTATTTGCTGATTCATGATATCGAGTCCCTGAGAAACAAAACAATCAATTCATTTACAGATTTCAAGTACTCTATTATCCATTTTTTACAAAATAAAACCGTACTTGAAAAAGTAGATGGTATTATCGCTCATAATGAAAAAATGAAAGCAGAACTTGTGCGATTAGGAATACCGGAAGAGAAGATTGTTTCATTAGAGATATTTGATTATTTGATTCCAAATTATAAAGAGAAGAAAATTTATGAGAAAAATACGGTTATAGTTGCTGGAAATTTCGATATTCGGAAAACAAAATACGCAAGACAATTACCCCAAAAACCAGATTTTTCTATTTATGGTATTAACTTTGAAGAGGAGAATCTTCCTTACAACGTTCATTATCAAGGTGCTTTTTCTCCTGATAAACTTCCTAATCACTTGCATGGAGGTTTTGGCTTAGTCTGGGATGGAGATAGCCCCCATACTTGTAGTGGAATGTATGGAGAATATTTAAAACTTAATAATCCTCATAAAGCGTCTTTATATTTAGCATCAGGTTTTCCAATCATCGTATGGAGCCAATCTGCTTTGGCTGATTTTGTAAGGAATAATCAATGTGGAATACTTGTTGATTCATTGTTTGAAATTGCAGATTGTTTAAACTTAATAGATGAAAAAGATTATCAAGAATTGATTAAAAATAGCAAGAAAACCGGCCAAAAAATCCGTCAGGGGTATTTTCTTAAAACATCCTTAGAAAAATGTGAAAGGAAATTTTAGCGTTTATGAAATTCCAAACCTTACAAGAAAAAATCACTCGCTATCATACAATTCTAAAATGTTATGGTCTCAATCCAACTCTAGCTTATTATCTTGCGCAACAGTCTGAGACGAAGTACTATGATTTTCGTAGAAAAATTCTTTTGGATTTTGTACTAAAATTAAGAAAAGAAGCACAACTAGTTGATTCGAGTAATGAAAAAGAGGAAGAAACAACAGAATTTCCGAAAATAATTTGGACAATGTGGCAACAGGGAGAAGCTCAAATGCCTGAGACAGTCCAGGCTTCAATGAAGACCATAAAAGATTTCGCCAAAAGAAATGACTGTGAATTCTATTTGTTGACGGATGAAAATCTGGCGGATTTCATCAATATTCCAATAGACATCACCGAAAAATACAAGAAAAAAGAATTATCAGCTGCGCATTATTCAGATATTATTCGTTTTAGTCTCTTATACCAATACGGTGGAATTTGGATGGATGCAACCTTATTTGTATCTCCCTATGCAACTTTAGAAATGTTTGAGGGTGACTTCTTTACTCTGAATCATCCACCCTTACAGCCAGAAAAAATGGAACGAACTGTCGGTGACTTTAAATGGGCAGGTTTCTTTCTAGCAGGAAAAAAAGGCAAACCTTATTTTAAACATATTCGGGATTTATATCTTTACTATGTTCGTAAATACCCAGTTTTTATTCATTACCTGATGATGGATTATTTTATTTTGTCCGAATATCAGTGCAATCCTTATTTTGAAAACTTAGTGGATAGATTACCGATTCTAGCACCAGCTGAGCGTGTTTGGTTTTTAAGAGACCATGCCCATGATCTTTTTGAGGAAAAAGAATGGGAAGAAGTATTAAAAACAACACCGATTTTGAAAACGACTTATAAAATCAAGAAAGAAGAAGTCCTTCCAGGAAGTTATCTCGATCAACTTTTACAAGGAAAATTAAAGGAATAGATGAAATACACGAAAAAAAGTAGAACAGAATTTGCCACCTTAAATACAAGTATTGCTCTGGCATTGCAACCTTTTCAAGTCCTTCTTGGCTTTATCAATCGAACTATTTTTATCAATTTACTTGGGGTAACCTATCTAGGATTAAACAATTATTTGTCTAGCTTAGTTTCTATTCTGTCTTTGGCAGAATTAGGGGTTGCTGGAGCCATGAGCTATGCACTATATGACCCCTTAGGCAGAGAAGAACATGGAAAAATCAATGCTTTTATGATTCTTTTCAAAAAATTATATATAATCATTGGCTTTTCTATTTTTATACTGGGTGCTATACTTTCTTTATTTCTTCCTTATATGATAAAGGATTATACGGTAAATAGTGAAGTATATTTGATTTTTTTCCTCTTTGTATTTAACTCAGCTTCCAGCTATTTTTTCTCCTATAAACGAACCTTGCTTTATGTCGATCAGCGTAATTATATGATGACTTTGATTGACTTTGGATTAAATACGCTTCGTGTATGCTTGCAAATCGGAATTTTATTCTTTACCAAAAATTATATCTTTTATCTATTGATCAGTATCATGATGAATTTTATAGGGAATATCATCATGTCGGGGATTGTTGATAGATTGTATGGTTACTTGTTTAAGAATGAGATAACACCCATTAATCAGGAGGAAAAAGAAAAATTTATCCGAAATATCAAAGGAAATATAGTCGGTAGTATTGGAGAAACGATTGTTTTTCAAACAGATAGTATTCTAATGGCAAGTTTTGTTAGCTTAGCAGCTATTGGTATTTATGGGAATTATACCTATGTTTTAGGATTTCTTTCATTGATTTTAAATACTGTGATCAATTCAGTTGTTTCTTCCGTAGGTAACTTAGTCCATTCGGAATCTACGACAGTAGCAGATACGGTTAAATTCCTAAAAAAATACCAATTTATTGCTTTTAGCCTGATTTATTTTGCTAGCTTAGGCTATTTAATGTTCATTCATCCATTTATGATCATCTGGTTAGGGGAAAATTTTTCATTTAATCATACAGTTGAGATTTTGATTGTCCTTCATTTTTTCCTAACTTTTTATAGAAGACCGATTCTAACGTTGATTTCAGTTTATGGCTTAAGTTATGAGCAAAATAAAAAAGTTATCGTCGAGATTTTATTAAATATTTCCCTTTCACTCTACTTTTTAGCGATTTTAGATTTAGGAGTAGCTGGAATTTTATTGGGTACGATTTGTTCAACAGTCTTGACCTGTACATGGTATGAACCCTATAGCGCCTTTAAGTATGGATTGAAAGCTTCCTCAAAGGACTTCTTTAAAACATTGTTACAAGATTTCTCAGTTGCAGGGATAAGCTTCCTACTTTTGAGTTTACTGGATAACTACCTCTTAACTCAGCTAGATTTCATTTTTGGTTTGATCATCAAAATCGTCCTTTATTTGACAGTATTGGGGGTCTACGTTTTCCTATTTAGAAATCATGAAGGCGGTAGACAAATCATTCTGATGATTCAAAAAGTATTAAAGTTAAAAAAATAAGGAGAAATCAATGAAAAGAATATTGGTTTGTGGTCTGGTTCCAGATGTTGGTGGCTTGGAAAAAATTGTTCTAGATTTTTATAACCATATTGATACCTCTGAATTTGAACTGGAATTTTTACTACAAGGTCCTGAAGATGTTGAATTTAGTGATCATTTTAAAAAGCTTTGTCGCAATCCTCTAGTCGTTCATAGAATCCCCAAGTTAAGACCTCATATCAAGCAAGCCTTAAAAGAATGGGATGATTTTTTTAAGAAAAATGCTCACCGTTATGATATTTTATGGTCCAATCAAAATGGCTTGACTCATCTAGAATTTTTAAAATTGGCAAAAAAATATGGGATAGAAAAAAGAATTGTCCATGGACATTGTGCGACAGCAGATAAATTTTATCGCTTTGTTCATCCAGTCAATCGTCTTTTTGTCGGCAAATATGCGACAGATTATTGGGCCTGCGGAACAGAAGCATTGAACCATTTTTATCATGGTCAAGAAAGAGAAAAAGCTTTAGTGATTCATAATGCCATTGAGGTAGAAAAGTTTATATATAACCAAGAAAAGCAAGTTCAACTTCGTAAAGAATATGGTATTCCAGAAGATTGTTTTGTTGTAGGGCAAGTTTCTCGTCTATATGAAAAACAAAAAAATCAAAGTTTTTGTGTGAAGGTCTTTTCTGAAATCGTCAAAAAAGAACCAAATTCTCGTCTAGTATTTATTGGAAGAGGAGATACTGCATTTTTAGAAAATGTGGCAAAAGAATATGGAGTAGTAGACAAAGTCATCTTTACAGGATTGACCACTAATGTCGGAAAAATGCTAAATCTTCTAGATGTTTTCTTTTTTCCATCTAATTTTGAGGGATTACCGATTGTACTCATTGAAGCGCAAGCCAATGGATTACCTGTTGTAACAGCAAATCATCTACCAGATGCAAGAATACTAGATAACTATGACAACAGCCTGTCTTTGAAAGATTCTCTTGAAAAATGGGCAGATAAGATTTTGTCGGTCAGAGATCATCGAGAGCTTGATACAGAAAAGGCGAAACAGCTGATAGATGAAAACGGCTACGAGATTGAATCAGCAACTAGACAGTTGGAAAAATTATTTGACGAGTAATAAAAAGTTGATGGAGAGGACAAACATGTCTTCTCTAATTTTTTTATTATGATTTAATAGTTTGAACACCATTTTATCCAGAAACAAAAGCGGACAAAATAAGGAAGTCATGATATAATATAAAGTAGATTTCTATGTCATAAAACAAGAACTGTTTGAACATCATTCATTTGAAAACTTTCTATGTTCAAACGATAATAAAATAGGGGCTCTAAACCCTTGCTATGAAAGGAAAAAACTCAATGGCTACTATTCAATGGTTTCCTGGTCATATGTCTAAAGCACGTCGACAGGTTCAGGAAAATTTAAAATTTGTAGATTTTGTGACGATTTTGGTTGATGCACGCTTACCTCTGTCTAGTCAAAATCCTATGTTGACTAAGATTGTTGGTGACAAACCAAAACTCTTGATTTTAAACAAGGCGGACTTGGCCGACCCAGCAATGACCAAGGAATGGCGTCAATATTTTGAATCACAAGGAATCCAGACGTTAGCTATCAACTCCAAAGAGCAAGTGACTGTAAAAGTTGTAACAGATGCGGCCAAAAAACTCATGGCTGATAAGATTGCTCGCCAGAAAGAACGTGGTATCAAGACTGAAACCTTGCGTACTATGATTATCGGGATTCCAAATGCTGGTAAATCTACTCTCATGAACCGTTTGGCTGGTAAGAAAATTGCCGTTGTCGGCAATAAACCAGGGGTTACCAAGGGACAACAATGGCTCAAAACAAATAAAGACCTGGAAATCTTGGATACACCGGGTATTCTTTGGCCTAAGTTTGAGGATGAAACTGTTGCGCTTAAGTTGGCCTTGACTGGAGCTATCAAAGACCAGTTGCTTCCTATGGACGAGGTAACCATTTTTGGTCTGAATTATTTCAAAGAACATTATCCAGAAAAGCTGGCTGAACGCTTCAAACAAATGAAAATTGAGGAAGAAGCGCCTGTTATTATTATGGATATGACACGTGCCCTCGGTTTCCGTGACGACTATGACCGCTTTTACAGTCTCTTCGTGAAGGAAGTCCGCGACGGCAAACTTGGTAACTATACCTTAGATACATTGGAAGACCTCGATGGCGACGATTAAAGAAATCAAAGAACTCCTTGCTACTGTCAAGGACTTAGATAACCCTATTTTTTTAGAACTCGAGCAGGATAATCGTTCTGGAGTTCTAAAGGAAATAAGCAAGCGTAAAAAAGCCATTCAGGCAGAATTGGATGAGGATCTTCGTTTGGAATCCATGCTTTCCTATGAAAAAGAACTTTATAAGCAAGGATTGACCTTAATTGCAGGTGTTGATGAGGTTGGTCGTGGTCCTCTTGCTGGTCCTGTAGTCGCTGCAGCTGTTATTTTACCTCAAAATTGTAAGATTAGAGGCCTCAACGACAGCAAGAAAATTCCTAAAAAGAAACATCTAGAAATTTATCAAGCCGTTCAAGATCAAGCATTATCAATCGGCATTGGTATCATGGATAATAGAGTCATCGACCAAGTCAATATCTATGAAGCAACCAAACTGGCCATGAAGGAAGCAATCTCCCAGCTCAGTCCTCAACCTGAGCACCTTTTGATAGATGCCATGAAGTTGGAATTACCCATTTCACAAACATCTATCATCAAAGGAGATGCCAATTCCCTTTCAATTGCAGCGGCTTCTATAGTAGCCAAGGTGACACGTGATGAATTGATGAAGGAATTCGACCGGCAATTTCCCGGCTATGATTTCGCTACTAATGCAGGATATGGAACAACTAAACACCTGGAAGGCCTCGAAAAACTAGGAGTTACCCCAATTCACCGAACAAGTTTTGAACCCGTTAAATCACTGGTTTCAGGAGAAAAAGAAAGTTAAGTTAGAAGGATTGATTATGGAGGAACAGTCAGAAACACTCAGCTCCAAGAAAGAATTTGCCTTTGCCTCAAGCACCATATTATCCCAAGTTGGACGAGGAATCATTGTTGGTCTCGTTGTTGGAATTATAGTTGGATCCTTTCGTTTCTTAATCGAAAAAGGCTTCCACCTGATACAAGGACTTTATCAAGATCAAGCGCATCTAGTGCGCAATCTTTTTATCATTGGTCTATTTTATTTAATAGTTTGTTGGCTCAGTGCGAAATTAACTCGATCAGAAAAAGATATCAAAGGCTCAGGAATCCCTCAAGTCGAAGCAGAATTAAAGGGACTCATGACTCTCAACTGGTGGGGAGTTCTTTGGAAAAAATATATTCTAGGAATTCTTGCTATTGCAAGTGGACTTATGCTGGGGCGAGAGGGACCCAGTATTCAACTTGGAGCGGTTGGGGGTAAAGGAATTGCCAAATGGCTCAAATCAAGTCCAGTAGAGGAACGCTCCTTGATTGCTAGTGGAGCTGCAGCAGGATTAGCCGCAGCCTTTAATGCTCCGATTGCAGGACTTCTCTTTGTAGTGGAAGAAGTCTACCATCATTTTTCACGATTTTTCTGGGTTTCTACCTTGGCTGCTAGTCTCGTAGCAAACTTTGTTTCTCTGCTCATATTTGGTCTAACGCCAGTACTAGACATGCCTGATAATATCCCTCTCATGACCTTGGATCAGTATTGGATTTACCTCCTTATGGGAATTTTTCTAGGACTTTCCGGTTTTGTCTATGAGAAAGCTGTATTAAACGTCGGCAGAGTTTATGATTGGCTTGGTCAAAAAATACGTTTGGATAAAGCTTATTATCCAATTATGGCTTTTATTCTCATCATACCAGTCGGAATCTTCTTACCCCAAATCCTTGGTGGTGGAAATCAGCTGGTTCTTTCCTTAACTGAGCAAGATTTTAGTTTTCAAGTTCTATTAGCGTACTTTTTGATTCGCTTTGTTTGGAGCATGATTAGCTATGGAAGCGGCCTTCCAGGAGGAATTTTCCTACCAATTTTAGCACTTGGCTCCTTACTTGGGGCTCTAGTTGGTGTTATTTGTGTCAATCTCGGACTTGTAAGTCAAGAGCAGTTTCCTATATTTGTCATTCTGGGAATGAGTGGCTATTTTGGAGCGATTTCTAAAGCTCCCTTAACAGCTATGATTCTAGTAACCGAGATGGTAGGAGATATTCGCAACCTCATGCCACTTGGATTAGTAACCTTGGTCGCCTACATCATCATGGATCTACTCAAGGGTGCACCAGTCTATGAGGCTATGTTGGAAAAAATGCTGCCAGAAGAAGCGACAGATGAAGGAGAAGTCACTCTCATTGAAATCCCTGTTTCAGATAAAATAGCAGGAAAGCAAGTACACGAACTCAACTTGCCACATAACGTACTCATCACCACCCAAGTCCATAATGGCAAGAGCCAAACAGTTAACGGCTCAACCAGAATGTATCTCGGAGATATGATTCATCTAGTGATTCCAAAAAGTGAAATTGGGAAAGTCAAAGATTTGTTGTTGTAGGAGTTTTTACATAATTTGTGTTATGTAAAAATAAACTCTTAATTAAATATATTAGAAAACCGATTCTCAGCAATGAGATCGGTTATTTTTTACAGATAAGATATTTCACATACAAATAATTGAACTTTGGTAAAAATAAGACTATAATCAAGTCAGAAGTTTAGTGGGTGAGTTCTTTAATTATTTTCTTCATTCTGTTGACTATTCCATTTTTCACTTTAATAATGTACATTTTAGACAATTTTAAACAAAAAAAATTAAAACTGGAAATTTTTGTACTTTTCCTTAGACAGTGGATAAACCTTTGATGCGACTGAGTTTAAGACGTAATGTACACTCTTTGAAAAATGTACTTTATAATTGAAATGTACTTTATTTTAAGGCAAGATAAAGTACATTTTTTGATTCAGTAGCTTAGATGCGTAATGTACAAAATCAGCCCCTTTTAAACCCCTTGCAAGCCTAAAAACATTGATTTAATAAGGTTTTGAATTTCACTTTTGTTACAGTGTACATTTGAAAAAATTCCAGTTTTTACTTTGATAAGGTACATTTTAGGCAATTTTGAACGAAAAAAATTTTTAGTTATGTTTTGGTTATTAAAACTTTTATAAAAAAGTTGGACTACTGTTTTAAGTTTCTTGCTACATCTTTCCGAAAAACTATAATTTTCTTGAAAAATAAATAAGTCTATGCTATACTACTAGTAGACTTATTTATGGAGAAAATACATGAAACGTGAGATTTTACTGGAACGAATCGACAAACTAAAACAAATCATGCCCTGGTATGTTCTGGAATACTACCAATCTAAGCTTGCTGTTCCTTACAGTTTTACAACCTTGTACGAATACCTCAAGGAATATGATCGATTTTTCAGCTGGGTTTTAGAGTCTGGTATCTCAAACGTCGATAAAATATCTGATATTCCTTTACCTGTCTTGGAAAATATGTCTAAGAAAGACATGGAATCTTTTATCCTTTATCTTCGAGAACGTCCTTTGCTGAATGCTAATACAACCAAGCAAGGAGTTTCTCAGACAACTATCAACCGAACCTTGTCAGCTCTTTCCAGTCTTTATAAGTATCTAACCGAGGAAGTCGAAAACGACCAGGGGGAACCTTATTTCTATCGTAATGTAATGAAGAAAGTTTCGACAAAGAAAAAGAAAGAAACGCTTGCTGCAAGAGCTGAAAACATCAAGCAAAAACTCTTTTTAGGTGATGAAACAGAAGGTTTTCTAGCTTATATTGACCAAGAGTACCCACAACAACTTTCAAATCGCGCTCTCTCATCATTCAACAAAAATAAAGAACGTGATTTGTCCATTATTGCCCTTCTCTTGGCGTCTGGTGTCCGCTTATCTGAAGCTGTTAATCTGGATCTAAGAGATCTCAATCTAAAAATGATGGTTATCGATGTCACTAGAAAAGGGGGCAAACGTGACTCTGTCAATGTCGCTGCCTTTGCCAAACCTTATCTAGAAAATTATCTGGCCATTCGAAATCAACGCTATAAAACGGAAAAGACAGACACAGCGCTCTTTCTGACCTTATACCGAGGTGTCCCGAATCGTATCGATGCTTCTAGCGTTGAAAAAATGGTTGCTAAGTACTCTGAGGACTTCAAAGTCCGTGTAACACCTCATAAACTACGACATACTCTAGCAACTAGGCTCTATGATGCCACTAAATCTCAAGTTTTGGTCAGTCACCAGTTAGGACATGCCAGCACACAAGTCACTGACCTCTATACCCATATCGTTAATGATGAACAAAAGAATGCTCTAGATAGTTTATAAAATACATAAATTAAATTATGTAATATATGATTTTAAAAAAGAAGCTGGTCCTACAACCAACTTCTTTTTGGTTTATCCAACTACCGCTTCAGCGATTTCTTCACGGCTAATACCAGCGAAGTAGCGTGTGATATCAATGGTTTCTAGCGCCTTAAGAACATCTTCGCGTTCGTATTTCACTCCACGAAGAACATCTTCTACTGCAGCAACGTCTTCAATACCAAAGAAGTCACCATAAATCTTGATGTCTTGGATTTTTGATTCAGTAACGTTAGCAAAGACTTCCACCTTACCACTAGTGAATTTTGTTCCACGACGGACGTTAAATTCAGGTGATTTACCGTAGTTCCAGTCCCAAGTACCAAACTTAGTATCTTTGATACAGTTAATTTCAGCTAATTCTTCATCAGAAAAAACGTATTCAGTCATCTCTGGGTACTCTTTTTTCATGTATTCCAAGAGTAAATCACGGAATTCTTCGACTGTGATTTTTTCTGGTAGTTCATTGACAATATTGGTGACACGAGCACGAACAGATTTCACCCCTTTTGATTCAAATTTATCCTTTGAAACCTTGAGGGCATTTGCTAGGACTGACAAATCAACGTCAAAGAGCAAGCAACCGTGGTGCATGATACGGCCATTGATATAGGCTTGGGCATTGCCACAGAACTTCTTACCATCAATCTCTAAGTCATTACGACCTGTGAACTCAGCTTTAACCCCAAGTTGAGCCAGGGTATTGATAACCGGAGTTGAGAAGCTCTTGAAGTCAAAAGCCTTGTTTTCATCTTCTTTTGAGATAATCGTGTAGTTGAGGTTATTTAAATCGTGGTAAACAGCTCCACCACCGCTGATACGGCGGACCACCTCAATACCATTTTCTCGAACATAATCACGGTTGATTTCTTCGATGGTATTCTGGTGACGACCAACAATGATAGATGGCTTGTTAATCCAAAGTAGGAAGATTTGATCCTCATCCAAAAGGTGTTTAAAGGCGTATTCTTCCAAGGCAATATTAAAGGCAGTGTCGTTTGAATGATTGATAATGTATTTCATGATATCCCTTTATACGATAGAGACTGGAAAGATATTTTCCAGTCTATTCTATCTTCGTTTTATTTTTTCTTAGGTGAATGGATAGCCATTCCTAAAACATCCGCAAATGCTTCGTACATCACTTCAGAGTAGGTTGGGTGTCCGTGGATAGTCTTCAGCATTTCTTCAACAGTGATTTCCATTTCGATAATGCTAGATGCCTCATTGATCAATTCTGCAGCTGCAGGACCGATGATATGAACACCAAGGATTTCCCCGTATTTCTTATCTGCGATGACTTTAACGAAACCTTGAGCTGCATCTGAGGCAATGGCACGACCGTTAGCAGCAAAGTTGAACTTACCGATGGCAACATCATATTTCTCACGGGCTTGTTCTTCTGTCAAACCTACTGCTGCTACTTCAGGAAGAGTGTAGATAGCTGCAGGAGTCAAATTCAATTTGGCAACAGCATGATTTCCTTTAAGGGCATTTTCAGCGGCAACTTCACCCATACGGAAAGCTGCGTGAGCCAACATCTTAGTACCATTAATATCACCTGGTGCGTAGATACCTGGAATAGAAGTTTCCATGTATTCGTTGACCTTGATGCGACCACGATCCAATTCAAACTCAACATCGCCAATACCTTCAAGGTCTGGCACACGACCGATTGAAAGAAGAGCTTTATTTGCGATGATATCGTCTTTTCCTTCAACCTTGATACGAAGTTGACCATTTTCCTCGATGATTTCTTGCAGTTTAGTACCAGTCAAGATGGTCATTCCTTTACGTTCAAGGATCAAGCGAAGGTTCTTAGAAACTTCCGCATCCATAGCTGGAACTATACGGTCCATCATTTCGATAACAGTCACTTTTGAACCAAATGTCATGAAGGCCTGACCAAGTTCGATACCGACAACACCACCACCGATGATAACAAGACTCTCTGGAACTTCGTTCATTTCAAGAATGTCGTCACTAGTCATCACAAGTGGAGATTCCATACCAGGGATGTTAATCTTGCTGACTTTTGAACCACCAGCAAGGATGATTTTCTTGGTTTCAAGTAACTCAGAACCATTTACCAAGACGTTCTTGTCTTTAGTGATGGTACCAATTCCCTTATGAACAGAAACTCCATAGCTACGAAGAAGACCTGCAACTCCTCCAACCAAAGTATTGACAACCTTAGACTTGGTTTCAAGGAGTTTGTCCATATTTACAGTGAAGTTTGGATTTTCGATTACGATACCACGGTTTGCGGCATGACCGATGTTTTCGATAATTTCAGCGTTGTGAAGATAGGTCTTAGTTGGGATACATCCACGGTTCAAGCAGGTTCCACCAAGTTCAGATTTCTCAACAAGGGCAACCTTACCACCGAGTTGGGCAGCTTTAATGGCTGCAACATAACCAGCAGGACCTCCACCAATCACAACGATATCAAAAGCATCATCGCTCTTACCATCATCGTTTGAGGCACTTGCTGCAGGTACTGGGCTAGCTTCTGGTGCTGCGGATCCAGCTGTTGGGATATTTTCCCCTTCTTCTCCGAGGTAACCGATAACTTCCGTTACAGGAACTGTTTCACCGTCCCCTTTAAGGATAGCAATCAAGTACCCATCTTCTTCGGCTTCCAATTCCATACTGACTTTATCAGTCATGATTTCCAAAAGGATTTCTCCTTCTTTTACAAATTCTCCGACTTTTTTATTCCATTGGACGATTTGTCCTTCTGTCATATCCACGCCGGCTTTTGGCATAATTACTTCTAAGGCCATGTCTTCCTTCCTTTATCTATATCTTAAAAATGAATACTCTTGTTCTTAAATCAACATTGAGATTGGATTTTCAATCAATTCTTTCAAGTCCTTCATAAACTTAGCACCGGCCATACCATCTACAACACGGTGGTCAATGGTTAATCCTAGGCTCATGATAGGGCGAATCACAATCTCACCATTGACGACAACTGGCTTCTCAATTGTCGAACTCACACCAAGGATAGCTGAGTTTGGTTGGTTAATGATAGGACCAAAGGACTGAACACCAAACATTCCCAAGTTACTGATTGTGAAGGTTGAATTTTGCAGTTCGCTTGGAGCCAATTTACCATCTAAGGTACGTCCAATGACGTCTTTGAAGGCTACGACCAACTCTGACAAGCTTAGTTTTTCAGCATTGTAAACAACTGGTGTCATCAACCCATTATCCATACCAACTGCCATCGCAAGATTGACGTAATTATGAGTGATAATGGTCTTGCCATCTTCTGTCAATGAAGCGTTGATGTATGGGTGTTTCATAAGAGTCTTAACAACCGCAAGCGAAAGAAGGTCTGTTACAGTAGTCTTCTTCCCAGTTGCTTCCATGATTGGCTCCAGAACCTTCTTACGAAGAGCTAACATTTCAGTCATATCAACTTCATAGTTGAGGGTGAAGGTTGGAGCAGTTAGGTAAGATTCAACCATACGTTGGGCAATAACCTTACGCATTGGTGTCATCGGGATACGCTCAATTTCACCATAAGGAGTGATAGTATCTGGAACTTCTTCCACTTTTTCAATCTGGGCAGGAGACTTGATGGTATCGTTTTCGATATTTTCAGGAAGCAAGGCTAAAACGTCCTTCTTCATGATTTTACCACGATGACCCGTTCCTTGGATTTCCTGCCAAGCAATATTATGTTCGAGGGCAATTCGTTTTGCAAGTGGCGAAATGCGAACCACGTTTGTGTCTTTATAAGTTTCCACGTCTTCTTTGTGGACACGACCGTTTGCACCTGAGCCAGAAACGTCGTAAAGGTTGATCCCTAAATCATCCGCTAACTTTCTAGCCGCAGGAGTCGCTCTTAGCTTGTCATCAGCCATGACCTCTCCAATTCTATACTAAGATATTAAGGACGAAGAGGGCAATGAAAAAATAGGAGATTGACGATGTGTTCGATGAACACAAGGAAATCTATCTTTTTTTCGAAGACCTCCGTCCGAATTCAATTAAATGATACTAAGGGCGTTAAAAGCGACTGAAAAATAGGAAATCGACGATGGATTCGATGAAGCCAAGGAGATTTATCTTTTTTCCGAGCTTTTAGCCCGTGTTCAACTCTACAAGCAACTTGGATACAACACGCATCTCAAGTTACTAAAGTTAAAAACAACCGTTATTTTACATAACTTATCTTATGTAATTCTATTCTTTATTATATGTTTTACGAATGGCATCTTTAATGCTTTCAACTGTTGGAATCATTGCATTTTCTAGGTTTTGCGCGTAAGGCATTGGCACATCTTCTCCTGCGCAACGGCGGATTGGTGCATCTAGATAGTCAAATGCTTCTGACTCTGAAATAATAGCTGAAATCTCGCCGATATAGCCGCTTGTTTTGTGAGCATCGTTGACCAGAACAACCTTACCAGTCTTCTTAACAGAATTGATGATAATATCCTTATCAAGCGGTACCAATGTACGTGGGTCAACGACTTCTACAGAGATGCCTTCTTCTGCCAATTCTTCAGCAGCTTGAACCACACGACGAAGCATTTTACCATAAGTAACAACTGTTACATCTGTACCTTCGCGTTTGATTTCCCCAACTCCTAGTGGGATTGTGTAGTCTGGATCAACTGGTACTTCCCCTTTTTGGTTAAATTCTGACTTGTACTCAAGAATGATAACAGGGTTATTATCACGGATAGAAGACTTAAGTAATCCTTTCATGTCCGCAGGTGTACCTGGCGCTACAACCTTAAGTCCTGGAATGTGAGTAAACCAAGACTCTAGAGATTGCGAGTGCTGGGCTGCAGAACCCACTCCATTACCAGCAGCGCATCGAACAGTCATTGGAACCTGACCTTTACCACCAAACATATAACGTGTTTTAGCGGCTTGGTTGACAATATTGTCCATGGCAATAACCGAGAAGTCCATAAAGGTCATATCGACGATTGGGCGAAGTCCTGTCATGGCTGCTCCTGCTGCAGCTCCAGAGATGGCAGCTTCAGAAATCGGACAATCACGAACACGTTCTGGACCAAATTCTTCAAGCATTCCGACAGAAGTACCGAAGTCTCCTCCGAAGACACCAACATCTTCTCCCATCAAGAATACATTTTCATCGCGACGCATTTCCTCAGACATAGCAAGGATAATGGTGTCACGGAAGGACATTGTTTTTGTTTCCATTTTATCTCTTTCTCCTTAGTCTGCGTAAATATCTTCAAATGCTGATTCAAGCGGTGGGAATGGACTTTCCTCTGCAAATTTAACAGAAGCTTCTACTGCTTCCTTTACTTGCGCTTGGATTTCTTCCAATTCTTCGGCACTTGCAATAGTGTTTTCAATGAGGTACTTGCGGAGGTTTTCGATTGGATCTTTTTGTTTCCACAATTCCACTTCTTCACGTGTACGATATTTACCTGGGTCAGATGATGAGTGACCAAGCCAGCGATAAGTTACACTTTCAATCAAGACTGGACCATTGCCACCACGAACATGGTCTACAGCTTTCTTAAATCCTTCGTAGACGTCGATGACATTGTTTCCATCTTCGATGAACATTCCAGGAATTCCATAAGCGGCGCTACGTTGATGGATATGTTCTACATTGGTCATTTTCTTGATATCCGCAGAGATACCGTAACCGTTGTTAATGCAATAGAAAATGACTGGCAGGTTCCAGATAGAAGCCATGTTCACTGCTTCGTGGAAAACACCTTCGTTAGTCGCACCATCTCCAAAGAAGCAGACAACGATTTTTCCAGTATGTTGCATTTGCTGACTGAGGGCTGCACCAACAGCGATTCCCATACCACCACCTACGATACCATTGGCACCTAGGTTACCAGCATCAAGGTCGGCGATATGCATAGATCCACCTTTACCTTTACAGGTTCCAGTGTATTTACCAAGGATTTCAGCCATCATTCCGTTGAGGTCAATCCCTTTGGCAATAGCTTGTCCGTGACCACGGTGGTTTGATGTGATCAAATCATCTGGATTGAGAGCCAACATAGCACCCACGTTAGCTGCCTCTTCTCCAACAGAAAAGTGCGTCATTCCTGGCACTTTCCCTTTCTTTACTAATTGTGCAATTTTTAAGTCCATACGACGGATTTCTTCCATCTTACGGAACATCTCTAGCAAAAGATTTTTATCTAAAGTTAACATCTTCTTGCCTTTCTAAGTTTCTTCTTACCTTACTATTTTACCGTTTTTGGCAAATACTGTCAAAGTTTTTCTAAAGAAAATTTCACAAAATAAAAAAGAAAACCCCATGAAAACAAGGGATTTACTTATAAAGAATATTTTTTCACAAACTTTTTAGCGTTTAGATTTTTCTACAGATTCAAATCTCTTCATAATCACAGTTAAACGCCAACGGTAGAGAACCCCACTCACAATTAGACTAATAATCAAGCCGATCCAGTAAGAATAAGCTCCAAAATCTGTTAGGGAATCAAATAGCATAGCCACTGGGATTGCTACGCCCCAATAGCCAACCAAACCAAGGTAAAAAGGAATCACTGTATCCTTATACCCCCGCAAAATTCCCTGAAGGGGGGCCGCAAAGGTATCTGCTAACTGGAAGAAAAGGCTGTAAGTCAAAAAACGCGCTGTCAAATCGATAAATTCTGAGTCGTTCCCATAAAGACTGGCCACATTTCCCCTAAAAATGTAAAGAAAAGATAAGGTGAAGGCCGCAAAAATGAGGGCAGTCCATCTTCCTAGACCAATATAGGTTTTCGCATCATCAAATCGCTTGGCTCCAACTTCATAGGAAACGACAATAGCCATAGCCGATGAGATACTCATAGGGAAAGCATACATGAGAGATGAAAAATTCATAGCTGACTGGTGACTAGCGATAATCAAGGACGAAAACTTAGCCATAATCAAGCCAACCACGGAAAAGATAGCCACTTCCGCAAAGACAGTTCCCCCAATAGGCAGACCTAAGCGAACTCCTTCCTTAATTTTATCCATATTAAGTGGAATTCGTTTCTCAAGATGTAAGGCTTTGAGCTTCTCCTGTTTAAATAAAACCAGAACAGAAATTCCAAGCAAAACCCAATAAGCCAAGGAAGTACCTAAACCAGAGCCCGCACCCCCTAATTCTGGAACACCAAAGGCCCCGTAAATCAAGAGATAGTTAAATCCGCTATTGAGAGGAAGTAACAAAAGCATGAGGTACATGGACAGTTTGGTCAAGCCCAGCGAATCCAGCAAGGAACGAATAACACTAAAAAGCAATAAAGGGATAATCCCGATAGATAAAAACCAGAGATAGCGAACCGCTACTGCCGCCACCGACGCTTCTAGTCCGATATGATTCAAGATTGGTGGCGCCAAGAAAAGCACCATCCCCAGCAAGACCACGGATAGGCCCAAGGCCAGATAGATGAACTGGTAAAAATCAGACGCAACCTCTTCCTTTTTGCCTCGCCCAAGATGGTGACCAATGATGGGCACCAAGGCTGACACAATACCTGTTAGAAAGGTAAAGAAAGGATTCCAAATACTGGTTGCCATAGACACACCAGCCAACTCCATGGTATTGTATTGGCCAGTCATAGTCGTATCAACAAAGGATGCAGAATAATTGGCAAATTGATAAATCAGGATAGGGAAAAATATCTTTAAAAATAAGATAAATTTGTCTTTAAAATGATGGGTTTGGTACATATAGGCTCTCTATTTTTTTGTTTACAGAGCAGACTCCCACCTAGTTTTGATAGACAATTTGTCCCTTACAGATGGTATATTTAACCTGCCCTTTTAAGGTTTCACCGATGAATGGTGAGTTGGCTGCTTTCGAAGCAAAATGGGAGTCCACAAGGCGGTCAGCCTTAGCATCAAAAATAGTGATATCTGCTGGACCATTCTCAGCCAAGTAACCTGCTTCAAAGTTATAAAGTTTGGCTGGGTTATATGACATTTTTTCAAGTAATTCCATCAAGCTCAACTCCCCAGCTTCCACCAAATAAGTTAAACCGAGAGAAAGAGATGTTTCCAAACCAGTCATACCAGATGGCGCTTTGGTAATATCCTCAACGTTTTTCTCATCTGCATGGTGAGGTGCGTGGTCAGTCGCGATAACTGTGATGACGCCTGATTTGAGACCTTCGATAACGGCACGACGGTCTGATTCCAAACGAAGTGGCGGATTCATCTTGGCATTGCTACCATGTGTCAAAAGAAGTGCTTCGGTCTTAGAAAAATGCTGTGGCGCTACTTCTGCTGTGACTTGCGCACCTAGCCCCTGAGCAAACTCCACTACTTTAACACTTTCTTCCTTAGACAAATGCTGAATATGAACATGAGCCTTAGTTGCATAGGCAATCATGACATCCCGCGCCATCATAGCATACTCAGCTACCCCAGTCGCACCGCAGATATGGAAATGTTTTTTAGCAATGTTTTCATTAAACCCAAGAATCCCATTCAAACCTGGATCTTCCTCATGAAGACTGATAAAGGTCTTGAGCTTTTTGGCTTCTTCCATGGCTTCCTTGACCACTTTACTGCTTTCAAGCGGAATACCGTCATCAGAAAAACCAACAGCACCCGCTTCTAAAAGCGACTTAAAATCAGTCAAGTCTTGGCCATTAAAGTTCTTAGTAATGGTCGCAACCGTCTTGACATTGATTTTTTCCTTGGCAGCTGACTGTAGAACTTCTTGCAAGGTCTCTACGTCTGAAATGGTTGGACTAGTATTAGCCATCATGACAACAGTTGTAAAACCACCTGCAGCGGCTGCTAGGGCACCAGTATGGATATCCTCCTTGTGGGTCTGACCAGGTTCACGGAAATGAACATGAATATCTACCAAGCCTGGAGCAACTACTAGACCAGTAGCATCAAGCACATCTGTTCCTTCTTCCTTGATTTCCGGAGCAATTTTTACAATTTTCCCATCTTGAACTAAGACATCACACACTTGATCCAAGCCAGACTTAGGATCCATTACACGACCGTTTTTGATTACTAGCATCTGCTTTCTCCTTTATTCATAAAAATCAACTTGAGTATCCAATAATTTATCCCCATCATAAACAAACTTGGCTGAAAAGAAGGGTTTGTCCTCTAAAAGCCATTCAACAAAGGTGTGATCACCTTCCCAAGTAGGCTTGCTCAAAACTTCATCATAAGGAACCCATTCAAGCGTCCCCTCATTGCAGTCAATCAAGTCACCCTCAAACTCCGTTACTTTAAAAACATAGGTATACCAGTCTAAATCTGGCGTGAATTCAGGAAAAGTGATAATGCCTTTTAGAACTGGCTTAGCTTTAAGCCCTGTTTCTTCAAGGATTTCACGCACTGCACATTCCTGTGGAGTCTCACCACGCTCTAGCTTACCACCCACACCAATCCATTTGCCTTTATGAACATCATTGGGCTTCTTATTACGGTGGAGCATGAGTAGTTCTTTACCGTTATCAATGTAGCAAATCGTCGCTAACTGAGGCATATTTTCTCCTTATCTAAGCCAATCGATTGGCTCTTGTCCTGTCTCTTCTAAGAATGCATTGGCCTTGGAAAAAGGCTTGGAACCCCAAAATCCTCTATAAACTGACAAAGGACTAGGATGGGCTGATTCGATAATCAAGTGATGAGGATTGGTAACTAAGGCCTTCTTCTTACGTGCATAAGCTCCCCAGAGTACAAAAACGACTGGTCTATCTAGATGATTGACCACCTGAATCACAGCATCCGTAAAAGGCTCCCATATCTGACCAGCATGACCATTGGCCTGTCCAGCAGGAACTGTCAAACAAGCATTAAGAAGCAAGACTCCTTGCTCAGCCCAAGCTGTCAAATCATGAGATTTCTTAACCCCGATATCATCTGACAATTCTTTCAAGATATTTTGCAAGGATGGTGGAGCTGGGATAGAGTCCGGTACAGAAAAACTCAAGCCCTGCGCTTGACCTGGCCCGTGATAGGGATCCTGTCCCAGAATCACCACCTTAACGTTTTCTAGGGGTGTGGTCAAGAGAGCCTGAAAAACCTTTTCCTTGGGTGGATAAACAGTCCCCTGACCATAAACCTGCTCCATAAACTGATTGATTTTCCCAAAATAACCCTCAGGTAATTGTGCCTTAATCAAAGCATGCCAAGACGAGTGTTCCATAGCCAACTCCTTCGTTTTTACTGCCTCTATTATAGCAAAAAGTGGCTATGGAAACCACTTTTTACAGTTTATCTAAACAATCCAGCAAGTCTTGGTAAGAATGGACTTCGTAAGTCGGTTGGGCTTGTGTGTGATTTTCGAGGTGATGAGGGTTGTACCAGATAGTGTCAATCCCCGCATTATTACCACCTTGAATGTCGGCAGTTAGGGAATCTCCAATCATCAGCGTCTTTTCTTTGCTAAAACCTACAATCTGCTGCCCCATTTTTTCATAAAAGAGGGCATCAGGCTTTTGTGTTTGCAACTGTTCAGAGATAAAGACTTGATTGAAATAAGGTGCTAGACCAGATTGAGCTAAACGCCCTGTCTGAATGGCAGTTATTCCATTTGTCGCAGCATACAAGTCATAATCACGCTCGATGAGGCTATCTAAAAGTTCATGAGCACCTGAAAAAGTTTGCCCCTGTTGGGCGAGGTAAAATTGGTAACGCTGGGCTAGAAAACTACCGTCTTTTTCCTCTCCAAAATGAGCAAATAAACAAGAAAAGCGCGTGTTAACCAGCTCTTGTTTACTGATTTTCTTTTGCTCCAAGTCCTTCCAGAGAGCCTTGTTCATAGGAACATAATAGTCTTTATAAGCCTGAATATCTGCAACTCCTTCTTCTTTTAGAAGTTGCGTTAAAGCCACATCCTCAGCAGCATCAAAATCAAGCAAGGTGTGGTCGAGGTCGAAGAGTAGAAATTTGTAGGACAATTTGGTGTTTTCCTTTCTAAGATAAACAACTTTCACTTCAGCCAGCTGTTTAATGTAAAAACTTAAAAGTGGTATAGTATCACAAAGAATAATCGTTCCAATTGATTAACTAATCCATACTATTCTAGTCAAGTTTATTTTTATTATAGAAAAATCTTCTATAAATTCGAGCAATAGTTAAAATACCTACAAATATGACTCCCAAAATAGATAATACTATTTTCAAAAAACTCATTTCAGAGCCTATTACATAGATATGAAAAAGAGGGGCTAGTCCTACACATAGAGACAATAGATAACTACTAAATCTTATCTCACCAATTCCTGCAAAAAAATGTTTCATTTTAAATATCCCAATTTTACCTTTCATCTTTATAATCCACTAACAAATCTATTGACTTCTCATTTTTTTGAATAATCTTGACAGCAAATTTACTCCACTTAATGCCACTAAAACTTCAATGGGCAAAAAATAGTAATCCCATATCAAATGAGAAATCAGCAATGTTAGAAATAGTATACAGTCAATATAACTATTCTGAAAATACTCTGTAATTACATAATACAGATATACCACAACCATCAAAATTAAAACAACCATCATAATACTATTATCCTGTCCTTCTCACTAACGCTATTTCCAAAATTTAATTTTTTTATGACTTAGTAACGCAATTCCAATTAGTAATACACCTAATATAAATAAAAGTATTTCCCAAAATTTATTCTCAGTTTTAATAAGAGGAATAAGATACATGCTGACTAATATGGAACTTGCTCCTATAATAGCAAATATTATTCTGGCTTTATCACTTAGTTGAAACATGTTGGGTCTCCCATAAAATAAGCAATTGCTATGTTTACTGTAACATTTATCCCAAAAGAAAGAACTTCGTTTTTATCTCTTCGTCAACTAGATAAGATATCTTTTCTCTACCTGATTTGAAAGAAAAGTATTTATCTCACTTCTTATTTTTAAATAACTCATACTCTTTTTCTCTGATAAAGGGAAGTGAGAAATTAGAAAAAATTAGTAGAATTGAAAACAGATATTCGTCTTTTTGTATCACTAAAACATAGCCTAAAAATAAAAAGACAATCAAATCTAGTACAAAAAGAGAAAATATCCTCCTTTTCATTACCTCACTTGTCTTAAAGATTCTGTTTAATAGAATCTTTATCGTAGTATCTACACAAATTTTTATCAAAAATATAAGAGCCAATACACGATTATCAACTGTACCATGAAGAATAAATGGAAATATAGTTAATATAAAACTAGAAATCTCTAAATATTTTATCCAAGGAGATTGAGACATCTTACTTTTAAACTGACTGATTTTCCTATACTCGCTAGCTAATCTAGTATCAAAATCTCTACCAATTTTATTAAAGATTAAGAACTCCAGGACAAAAATACTGATTAATACGATATAAGTAGAAACCTTTCCTGGGAAAAATTTATTGATTAAAATTGGAAAACTCATTAACAGAATCGAGTTTATAGCCAAACAAATGGATACTATTTTATTCTTCACAGAATATATAGGTAACGATACTATTGAGTAGAGAAATGCTAAAAAAATAAGCAAGAAATACTCTGTGCTGCTAATTAGCGGCGCCCTTAATGATAAAAATAGATAGGCACCCCACACGATGATATGCGCTTTACGAATTGACTCTAGATTACTCATCTACCTACTCCTAATATGTAAAGAGAATCCATTTTTAGCTCACATTCTCTTTACAACAAGTCATAAACGTTTCATGATATTTCCTTCTTTTACATTAGGTAAAGTTGAAATACATTTTTTGCAAGTGAAAATATAATTGTTATTAAAAATCCCAAAAAGATCTATCCTTCTTCTAGACCTAAACCAAGTCAGATTAAAGATACAAATATAATGATAAGGCTTTCTTTTACTTTAGACTACCATAAAACAAGGAATCTTTCAACAAAATTCATTGGTAAAACACTATCCTATACAATTGACAGCCCAAATCTTTCAGAATAGAACAATCCTGACTATCGAACACCCTAACTTCATAAATATCTATGTAATTCTAGACCTAGAATTCCTATAAACTAAATGTTTTCGTACTATTCTAAGCCATTGATTGCCTTAAATGTTAATTTTTGAGCAATTCTAAAGCTAGAATAGTCCCATCACAATCAGTTTTGAATTATTATACTCAATGAAAATCAAAGAGCAAACTAGGAAACTAGCCGCAGGCTGTACTTGAGTACGG